>CAVCXB010000193.1:0-4979 GCA_963605535.1 Wujia chipingensis | reverse complement strand
CCCATGCGGTGCATCGCTCCTATGGACGTGGTACTCTGCCAGATTTGATAGAAAGTATCTTTTGCCTGTCGTACAATTCCAAGTGCAATTTTCTCATTATAAGAATGAGTTACATTATTTCGCTCCTGCAATGCTCTCAGCCAATCTTCCTCATTTTTTATCATTCCAGCCTTATATGCTGTTCTCAAAATGATCTTTGGCGATCCTGTTGCTCCCTCTTCATATCCATGAATTTCTAAGATTTCTTTCATCATTTTCCATGACTGTTCAAAACAAATTTCATATAATCCCACAAGACCAGTTAAGACAACTGTATTATACGGTTCTTCATAATCATAGATTTCTTTCATATTTTTTAACGCTGCACAAAAATTTTCATACTTTTTCATACAATATCTTTCCCTCCTTTTCAATTGCTTCTCGTAATTCAGGTTGCATCTCTCTATCCAAATCCGCAATGTCAAACATCAACAGAGTCGATGTTTCCTCATTTACATCCAATGCAAAACGATCAAAATTCCCACCTGAGGCTGCCAAATCAATGTCACTTGTACGCTTGAAATCTTCTCTTGCCCGTGAGCCAAACAAAACAACTTTGGTTACATCATACTTCTTTGCAAAATTAGTAATTTCCTTTATCACTTGTTCACGTATTCCGGTACTTTCTACCTCTACCATTTTTAGCCTCCTCTCCATTATAGGGGTATCTTATCACTGCTCTGATGAATTTTCAAGGTAAAAACACTATTGCCTCCCTAGAATCCAAACAAAAAAAGACTGACGCATTACACAAACCACTTTAATGCATCAATCTTTTTTCTAGAGAAATTTATTTACTTAATCTTTCCGATAAACTCTCTCACGCGGGCATTTTCGGAAGAAAACAACTCGTCCGGTGTCCCTTCTTCTACAATTACACCCTGTTCCATGAAGATAATATGATCGGAAACTTCTTTTGCAAATTGCATCTCATGCGTAACAATAATCATTGTCATATGCTGTGCCGCGAGCTGGCGAATAACCTTTAATACCTCTGCTGTCAGCTCCGGATCGAGTGCCGAAGTTGGCTCGTCAAAGAAAAGAATCTTTGGCTGCAACGCAAGTGCTCTCGCAATTGAGACACGCTGCTGCTGACCACCAGAAAGCTGACACGGATACGCATTTGCCTTGTCGGAAAGTCCAAGCTGAGCAAGCAGCTTTTGTGCGCGCTCCTTTGCTTCCTTTTTGCTCACATGATTCACACATACCGGTGCATCAATGATATTTTTCATGACCGAATAATGAGGAAAAAGATTAAAGTTCTGAAAGACCAGACCGAAATAAGAACGAATCTGCTTCAGCTTATCCTTCGACGCGTAGACACAACGCTTTTGTCCTTTTTTATCCTCCTGCTCCCACGCAGCCTTCTCGCCAAGGTAGATCAGCTCACCTGCATCCATCTTTTCGAGAAGCGTTGCACAGCGAAGCAAGGTAGACTTTCCAGAGCCGGACGGACCGATGATGGAGACCACCTGGCCTTCTTTTACCTTTAAGGAAATATCCTTTAAAACACCACTTCCGTCAAAGCTCTTTTTTACATGATTCATTTCCAGAAGGACGTTTCCCTCTGCTTTGTTCGTTTGAACTGCCATACTCTGACCTGCCTTATTTGCCTATAATACGTTACCGATAATAATGCCTTACCTGTAATGCTGCTTTATCGTTAGTAATGCCTTACCGATAATACGAAAGCCGCTTTTCGATGTATTCCATCACCGTTGCCACAATCAGGTTAAATACATAATAGAAAATACCAGCTGCCAACAGCGGCATTACGCTTGTCTGCGCTGCACCGATCTGCTTGGCAACCGTGAACATCTCCGCGATGGAGATCGTGAATGCAAGCGACGTGTCCTTAACCAATGTAATCGTCTCATTTGTGATAGATGGAAGCACGCGCTTGATTACCTGCGGCAAAATAATGCGCACAAAGGTCTGCGACTTGCTGTAGCCAAGCACCTCTGCCGCCTCATACTGTCCTTTTGGCATGGATTCAATACCGGAACGGTAAATCTCTGCAAAATATGCCGCATAATTGATCACAAACGCGATGATGACTGCTGGAAAACGGTATCCCGTTCCCATCTTCATACGAAACATATAATATGGTGCAAAATATACCACGATGATTTGCAACATCAGAGGCGTTCCTCTCATGACGGAGATGTAGAGTTTTGCAATCAGCTTTACGATTTTGCAGCGGGACATTCGCCCAAACGCCACCAGCATACCAAGCGGCAGGGAGAACAAAAGCGTCAGTGCAAAAATCTCAACCGTTACAAGAAAGCCATCTGCAAGCTGAGCTGTCATTGCCATTATATCCATAGTCGTTGCCTTTCCAACTTATGTATTATTTTCCGAGGCAAACGCTGTCGGTAAGACCCCACTCCTCAGCGATCTTTGCAAAGGTTCCATCCTCCACCATCGCATCAAGTGCATCCTGAACCTGGTCGCGAAGCTCATCATTTCCCTTCTTGAAGCCGATTGCATACTGCTCGGATGCTAACTTATTGTCATCGCCTTCAAGCATCACATAAGCGTCCTCTTCTCTCTTATCAATCTGGTACTGGGCAACACCGATATCAATTGCAACGGCCTCTACCGCTCCCTGCTCAAGATCCATAAATGCAGTGTTATAATCCGCATACTCAATCAGCTGTGAGAAGGAATCTCTCAGCGCAATATTGTCCTCATTTTCCTCGTCGTTGAGTGCTGCCAGTGCAGAAGAATCCTTCTGAACGGCTACGACCTTTCCTGCTAAATCGGACTTATTTTCAATTCCAGAATCTGCTGCAACAACAAATACCTGGCTGTTATCAATGTATGGATCCGACCATGTATAGGCATCCTCGCGGCCATTCATCGTAAAACCATTCCAGATACAATCAATCGCACCTGAGGACAGCTCCATATCCTTGGAATCCCAGTCGATTGGCTGCTTTACAAGTTCCCATCCCTGTCTGTCACAAACCTCTGCCGCTAAATCAAGGTCAAAACCAACGTACTCGCCGCTCTCATCGCGGTATCCATACGGCGGAAACTCTGCATCAAAGCCTACCGTGAAGGTCTTCTTATCCTCTGTGGATTCACTCTTTGCTTCCTCTGATTTTGTCTCGGCTGTATCTGCTTCGTCTGCCTTAGAAGATGCTTCCTTCGTCTTTTCTTCTGTAGATGCCGCCTCGGTATCCTTCTTTGTTGCTTTTTCTGTCTCTTTCTCCGTCTGTTTTTCGGTTGCTTTTTCCGTTTCCTTTGCTGCCTCAGTGGTCGCTTTTGTCGTCTCCTTAGACTCACTCTTCTGACTGGAACATCCGGTTACTGTCATTGCTGCCATTCCTACAGCAAGTGCTGCTGCCACGATTTTTCTCATAATAGTACTCTCCTTTTCTTGGCCGCAGAACGCTGCAGCTGCTTTATCGTACTAACGTATTAGCACTGTGTTATAGTAGCATATCACAGTTGTTTTGTCAATCAAATGTTGCCTATGATTTCCTGATGCAAGGTTTGCGAATTATTATTCTTGAAATTATTATAATTTAGATTATAATAAAATCTCCAAAGTTCAATATCTCTGAAAAATTTTATGGAGCTGGAATTTCCATGCTCATTTATATTATATGCAATTTCCTGATCTGTACCCCTCTGCTCAGAAAATAATAAGGCCATCGGAATCTCTCCCGCTACCTTGCCACCTGTGACAGTAAAAGAACCATTGTACCTGTCCCGGAGTGGCTTAAGTAATACCAACTATTTCTTTAAATATCGCTGATTTTTACTCTTAGGCTTATCTGGCAATGTCATCTCTATCCAACCATTTTCAAGAGCAGGGTTCAGATAATTCTTCCTTAAATTTTCTTTTGATTTTAAATTAAGTATCTGCAAAAGCTCCTTCGCGGAATATGGAACATCATACTCCATAGCCGCAAGTAATGTCTTCACATATTCTGTGATGCCACTTTCTTGTGACATAGATTGCACTATGATTTCATCCAAAATGCTATCAATCTGCTTTAGCATAAATGTAATGAATCGTGTACTACTTCCATCCTTATGACATTCAGCAATTGCCTGATAATATTCCTCCTGAAATTTTTCAATCTGACTCTCAATAGGAATATACTCAAACATTGGTTTCCATTTAGACAAAATAATGGTATGCCAAAGTCGTGCCATTCTTCCATTCCCATCTGCAAATGGGTGGATAAAAACAAACTCATAATGAAACACTGCTGACATAATAAGTGGATGCACCGTATCTTTATTGGCATTCATCCAATCAAATAATTCCTGCATCAATTCTGGAACAAACTGTGCAGGCGGTGCCATAAAAATACATCTTTCACCATCAAATACTCCTTCTTCATGACGGCGAAACTGCCCTGATTCCTCTACCAAATATTTTGTCATAACCCCATGTATCCGTTTTAATTCTTCTATCTGATATGGATTAATCATCGAAATCTCGTCATATGCCGCATAAGCATTTTTTACTTCCTGAATCTCTGCCGCAGCTCCCAGTACAAGTTTTCCATTAATTACATCTTTTACCTCATTTAATGATAACGAATTGGCTTCAATGTGCAGAGAAGAATGAATCGAGCGAATTTTATTATTTCTCCGCAAATGTGGCTTTGCTTCAAGCCCGTTTCGCTGCGTTATCTGCCCTATTTTATCTGATATTGATGATACATGCATTAAAATTTCGTCTGTGATCTGATATGGTGGAATATAATTTTTCATTGAACCGCCTCCATCTTACTTATTATCTTGCTTATTATCTTACGTGTTATCTTACTTATTATCTTACCATTTTTTTATTTTCATGTCAAATGCAATGGACTCCATTGATAGTGTAACTTTACTTGGGGATTAGCAATCCGTATCTTGCCTACAAACATCACAAGCATGCTTTTTCCACAAAAGCATGCTGAATACACCGTTCT
>CAVCXB010000192.1:0-5060 GCA_963605535.1 Wujia chipingensis | reverse complement strand
TTCTTTTTACTCATGGAAGTACGCTGTTTCCATAAACGATTGGTACCAACAACATATTCTAAAAGAGTATTATTGGAAACCGCTGTATATTGATGTAAAAAAGGCTGATTGGTATTTTGCCAGTCAGCCTTTTCTAATGTCTTATATTTTTATTTTACAAATACTTCTTATTCGATTCCCTTAACGATATAATCCTGATCCTCAACGGCCTTCTTCAGCACATCGTCAGCTACATCACTGCTCAGTGTAACAACAGCGGTACCTGCCTCGTGGCTGGCAACTGCGCTCTCTACACCATCCAGTGCCTCAAGTGCCTTCTTTACGCGATTCTCGCAGTGTCCACACATCATTCCTTCAATCTTCATTGTCTTTGTCATAGTTGTTTCTTCCTTTCCCTGCCCGTCTGCTACACCCGAAAACTCATCTGGTGTTTCTTTCTTTTCGATCAGGCAGCCTTCAATTGTATTTTTTCTTTTCTTGTCATGACTTGCGTCATGCAGGCGACAAAAATTCAGTCGCAGCGCATTGGATACTACACAGAAGCTAGAAAGACTCATCGCAGCTGCGCCAAACATCGGATTTAAGAGCAGACCCCAGTGCGCATACACACCTGCCGCCAGCGGGATTCCGATGATGTTGTAGATAAATGCCCAGAAGAGATTCTCGTGGATGTTGCGAAGCGATGCACGGCTTAAGCGAACGGCAGCTGCCACATCGGTGAGGTTGCTCTTCATTAACACGACATCGGCCGCGTCGATTGCCACATCGGCACCGGCACCGATTGCAATTCCGATGTCGGCACGTGTCAGCGCCGGTGCATCGTTGATGCCGTCTCCAACCATCGCGGTCTTTCCCTTTTCCTTGAGGGCACGAATTACTTGCTCCTTACCCTCTGGAAGAACGCCTGCGATTACCTCGTCAACACCAGCCTGTGCGCCGATTGCGCGGGCGGTACGCTCATTATCACCTGTCAGCATAACAACGCGAATGCCCATGTTCTGAAGCTCGCGGATGGCCTTCGGGCTGTCCTCTTTGATCGTATCAGCCACGGCAATTATTCCCAAAAACTTCTTATCTTTGGCAAATAAAAGCGGTGTCTTCCCACTCTCGGCAAGCGAAGCAGCCTTTTGTCTTTCCGCTTCCGATACGGTTACTCGGCTAGCGATAAACGATACGCTTCCGCCAAGCAGATGCGCTCCTTCTACTGTTCCCTCGAGTCCATTTCCCGGAAGGGCAGTAAAATCGTCTGCCTGTAATGCAGCCGAGTCAAGACCGTGACTGGTTCCCTCCTCGACAATCGCCTTTGCGAGCGGATGCTCACTCTTTGCCTCGAGCGCAAAGGCAAGGCGAAGCAGCTCGTCGGATGAAACACCGTCTGCCGGAACGACATCGGTTACCTTTGGTGTACCATTTGTGATGGTTCCCGTCTTATCCAGTGCAACGATCTGAACTTTTCCAGTCTCCTCAAGCGATACTGCGGTCTTAAATAAAATCCCATTTTTTGCACCAAGTCCATTTCCAACCATGATCGCAACAGGAGTCGCAAGGCCAAGTGCACACGGACAGCTGATTACTAATACAGAAATGCCTCTTGCCAGTGCATATGCAAAATCCTTGCCAAGAAGCAGCCAGACAAGAAGGGTCACAAGTGAAATGCTGATAACAACTGGCACAAATACACCAGAAACCTTATCAGCTACCTTTGCAATCGGTGCCTTTGTTGCTGCCGCATCGCTGACCATCTTGATGATCTGAGACAATGTGGTGTCCTCGCCGACACGGGATGCCTCACAGCGAAGATAACCAGACTGATTGATTGTCGCTGCGGATACCAAATCACCTGATGCCTTATCGACCGGAATGCTCTCGCCTGTCAGCGCTGCCTCATTGACCGCACTCGTTCCTTCTGTGACAATACCATCCACTGGGATGCTCTCGCCCGGACGAACTGCAAAGATATCGCCCTTCTTTACCTGATCAATCGGCACAATGGTTTCTTTTCCGTCGATGATCAGCGTGGCCTGCTTTGGTGCAAGCTTCATCAGACTCTTTAACGCATCTGTTGTCTTTCCCTTTGAGCGTGCCTCTAGCATCTTTCCAACGGTGATCAGTGTCAGAATCATGGCTGCGGACTCAAAATAGAACTCGTCCATGTAGCGCATGATGCCTTCCATATCGCCATGAACCTGCGCATCGGTCATCAAAAACAGTGCAATCACACTCCATACAAAGGATGCCATTGAACCGAGTGCAACAAGTGTATCCATGTTTGGTGCGCGGTGCCACAAGCTCTTAAAGCCGTTGATGAAAAACTTCTGGTTGATGACCATGACAATTGCTGCCAGAATCATCTGTACGAGTCCCATCGCAACATGATTTCCTTCAAACCAGGATGGGAGCGGCCATCCCCACATCATATGACCCATTGAAAAATACATCAGAACCGCCAGAAAACCGATGGAAGCGATCAGACGTTTCTTTAAGACTGGCGTCTCTCGATCCTTTAATGCGTCTTCCTCTGCCACGTGGCTCGCACCTGCATTCCCCGCACCAGAAGCGCCTTTTAGCGATGCCCCATATCCGGCAGCCTCGACTGCCGCAATAATGCTGTCTGGACTGGCGCTGCCCTCAACGCCCATCGAATTTGTCAACAGGCTTACGGAGCAGGAACTTACGCCCGGCACTTTTGAAACGGCTTTTTCGACTCTGGTGCTGCAGGCAGCACAGCTCATGCCCGTCACATTATATTGTTCCATAATCGTACCCCTTTCTTTTGTAATGCCAGTTCTTGCTATCGCAATTCTTGTAATCGAAACTCTTGCTATCGCAAATTTCACTCAAGCAAAAATGAGATTCGTACAAATCATATTGAATAGCATTACTTCATTAATTTTTTGAGTGTCCCCATCAGCTCATCGATGACTTCATCCTTACCCTCACGGATGTCTCTTGCCACACAATGGCGGATGTGATTCTCCAGAAGCTCGCGGTTGAATGCGCTGAGTGCGGCACTGACCGCCGCTGACTGCACTAAAATGTCGTTGCAGTAGGCGTCCTGGTCTAGCATGGACTGTAAACCGCGCACCTGACCTTCGATTCGCCTCAGGCGATTCTGAAGAAGCTTTTTCTGTGTTTCATCCCGCTGCGTGTGCTTGCAGTGGGGACAGACATGCGTTTCGCTCTCACTCATCGGCTCCTGCTCTTGCTCTTTTGTCCCGCAACAGCAGCTTGTTACTTCTGCTTTGGGATTTTCGCTGCATTTTGTTTCGATATCTTCATTGCATTCCATATTCTCATTGCTCTCTTTGCATTTCATGCACATATGATTCCTCCCGGTCTTTTTGTTTCTATCAAATCTGGCAGAGTACCACGTCCATAGGAGCGATGCACCGCATGGGCGTGGAGACTTCATTTGTATTTTTTGCAGTTCTCTGCTTTTTCTACTTTTCTACTTTTTCTACCTTTTATTTTCTGCATTTTCGTATTGAATATGCAGAGATTTTTTGTATACCCCATTGGGGTATCTCTTGGAACGTTTTTACTATATACCCCTACAGGGTATTTGTCAAGTGTTTTTTTGCAATCTGGAAGTTTTTCTCTTTGTGCAACCCGGAAGACTATGAACGCTGTTCGCCGATTGGCATCCTTATTTTCTGTGACTTGAGCGAGAAACACTTAAACCGTATGCTCTTTGAATTAAAAAGCCGCAAAGTCCCGAGCGATCTGAAGGCGATTCTTACGCCTACCAACCGAAGATGGACTCTGCGGCAGTTGCACAGTGAATTAGAGCGCGAACATGCTTCTTTTACTCAATCGTAAGCTCCATTACAACATCCTCACAACCCTCTGGCAGATCACGTTCTGGCGTCATCTCAAGATACGGCAGCCCGGTCTTTGCCCAGTGAAGACGGCGGATTCCCGGTTGGCGCTGCAAGGTCTTGTCGTTCTCGTCATGCGGAATTGCATGATAAATCATCAATTCATCACCGGTGTCCGGATCTTTTACAAAGTCATTGTGTCCCGGTCCATACTCGCCTGGCACACTCTCCTTTGTCAGAAGCGGATAGCCAAGCCATGTCCAGCTCTCCTGCTTCAGCAGATCGTCTCCACTCTTTGCATGGAGCAGTCCCACATCGTACAGATCGCCCATGCTGGTGGAGGAACCGGAGATCGTGACAAACAGATCATCCCCACGGCGAAGCAGATACGGTCCCTCATCGACCTCAGTCTCGTAGCGATCCCATCCGTACAACGGACGCACCACACAATGCGGCTCGCTCGTAAGCTGCCATGGCTTTTGAGGATCTACCGTTGCAATGTAAATATCTGCTGTTCCTGCCTCAAAGTGCTCATCGTCCACACCATAATGAATCTTGCGGTCAGACCACATCACATAATCTTTTCCGTGATCTCTGAAATAGCTCATGTCAAGCGAAATGCCGCCTTCTGTCAAATCAGATCCATCAATCTTGACACACTTTTGCGGTGCCTCCCACGCATTCGGGTCTGCCGGATCGCCATTACAGCGCAGAATATAGGACTTTACATGAATCCACTGTGCATTCTCGCAAAGTGATGTAAACATGTATAAAACGCCATCAATCTCATGAATCTCGGCTGCCCATGTTCCGACAAAATGGAGCCCGTTTTCAAGCGGAATACGGTAAACAACGGTCGGCTCGGCATCGAAGGTGCCTTCGATTGTATCCGCAATGCGAAGCTGAATGTTGTGCGTTCCTGATGAGGAAAGATAATACTTTCCATGATATTCAGTCACACACGGGTCGGACATGCCGTAAAATTCAACAAGCTCATCTTCACGAAAATGAAGCGGCATCGGGAATTTCCAGCGTTTCTGCAAAACCTTTCCCGGAATCTTCCAGGTACCCGGCTTTGACACATCTACCTTTTCTAACGCATCCTTATCCCATGCAACTTTCTTTTCATGCGAGGAACCATCGCTATAAACGCAAGTAGCCTTTGGCGCACCATCGGAAAATGACGCTACCAAGATCCACTCCTGCCATATTCGGCATATCCGGGTAAAAAGGTGGAGCCAT
>CAVCXB010000191.1:0-5068 GCA_963605535.1 Wujia chipingensis | reverse complement strand
GGTGCTCCCGGAACTCCAATAGCAGACAAAGAAACCATTAAAAAGCTTTTGCCCAATCGCCTTAAAGACCAGTTCTGTTTCAGGACCCAGGATGCCATCGAGCATCTTGAATTTATAAGGAGCGAGCGCTATGGAGACATCAAATTACAATAATGCAGTAACGCATAAGGCCACAGATTCGCAAAAAGAATGCTGCGCAATAATTGCAATGCGCGAGGCCGCAGAGGCTCTTGCTGTGCGGGAGAAAATTTCTTATGAAGAGGCGCTTCTTCGGTTCACAAGTTCCCGCGCATATGAGGCTCTGTTTGACTACGATACAGAGATCTGGAAGGAAGGCTCAGATTATCTTTTGAACCTCTATGACGTCTGCAGCTCCGTAAAGACAGCGTGATCTGCTGGGTGCGTAAGATGTCCGTATACGTAAATGGCTGAAGTGTCAGGTTGGTGGTTGCCTCTTATATCAGAAAACGCCCGCCCTGGGTCTAACAGGACGGGCATTTTTATTTACGCTTGTTCTCTATCTGTTCACTGTTGCAAAGGTGCCGGCCATGCTGCGGAATCCGCAGAACTTACTCGTGCCGAACAGTTCCGACATCTTTTCTGCCGAGCCGGCAGGAATCAGCATCTGATACCTGCTGCCCTTGTACTCGTAGTTCACGACAAGGCTTACATCCGGCCTTGCCGCCAGCTCATCCTTTATCATCTCGTGGAACGATACAAATACCGGCGTGTCTATGCTCACAGTCGCGCCCTGCTTGGCATTCCTGATCTTGTCAACAGCATTCGCGTTAAACTGGTAGTAGGCGGAGATCGGAACTGCGTATTTCACCTCCCCGCATGTTCTGCACTGGTACCGCATTTCACCGTCTGTGGTTTCCGTTGCGGTCTGAACGGTATTCCACTCATAATCCGAATCCTGGTGAATATGCTGCTGAGTAGGAGCCGACACAGACACAGCCGCATTTGGCTTCGATTCTGTCTGTTTGGGTTCCTCTTTTTCATCAAGGTCGCTGATAGAAAAATCCCCCCAGTTTCCGCTTTCGGTGCGGATGTCCCACGAAGGGGTGTTGCCGTTAATGTATACATCCGGGTTGTTTCCGCTTATGAAGAACGTCATTGAAAGCCAATAGTGCTTCCCTTCTTCAAAAACATCATTCTCATCCAGATAATATCCATCTCCCGTCTCGGGATTCACACTAGACCACCGATAATGGTTATAGCGGTACGGCACGGTATATTCCACATTATTGTCCCAATCGCAGAGAGTGGAATCCGTCTGCGGTCTGTATTTCGGATCGCCAACCCTCTCGCCGGGTACCGGCTTTGCAACCGTAAAATCAATCCTCTCTGTCGAACGCTCATCTGCATACGCCACGTAATACCATACGTAAGAGAAATCGGTCGCAAAGGTAATCGTCTCCGTGCCGCGGCCGAGTTCAATGACCTTCCCGGATGCATCTTTGACAAAGAGCATAAAGACACGATTGGGCCGGTGCCGCAGGTATTCAGGAATCGCCAGCGTCAAAGAGATCGGTTCTGTCGTAGTAACGTTGTCAAAACTATACGAGTTTCCCTCTGCGTCCGTTCCGGCAATTGACAGCGTTGTTTTATAATTCAGCGCCCCCCCGTATCCATTCTGCTCCTGCAGCTGCCGGAACAGATAAAAGTACTCGCACAACGTGGAATTGGTCAGAGGACTCGTAATAGTCGCAGTAAACTTCCCCGCCGTCTTTCCGTCCGGGAGCAGTTCCTGGTAGGTGGATTCCAATGTAGCCAATGCCGCAGTCTCATCGGTAATGCTGAAGCAGGCCGCCCGCTCAAGTTTGATTTCTGATGCCCTTGTCCGGATCGGAAAACAAAGGAAACACAGAAGCACCAGCATCGCCGGATATGCAGCACGCGTCGTCTTTCTCATAAATATCCCCTCTCCTTTTTGAAACATAACATTTTCCTTCGAAACCAATCAACATAAACACCGGATTTGCGAGGAATTTTTGTTCTCAAAACTGTCAAAGGCCGGAAGTTAATTTGTTTGGGTGGGGATAAATTCAAGTTTTAGCCGCATTCCCATGCCGGCAGCCAGCCTTTTTACCATTTCAAGACTTGGGTTGCGTGTTCCGCTTTCAATTCTGCTGATATCAGCTTGTGTAATGCCTGTTGCTTCTGACAACTCTTTCTGCGTCATGTGCTGGCTTTTCCTGGCATCAATCATCGCCTGAATGATGTCGTACTCCGGCTGAAGTTCATCATAAGCTGCTTGTACTTCCGGATCTGTCAGCAGTTCCTTTTTAAACTCACTATAGCTGCTCATTACGAATTCCTCCTCTCATAATCAGCCTTGTACCGTTTTTCTCAAGCAGATCAATCGTCCTAAGCATTTTGGCCTTCATCTTTGGATCCAGCGATCTCAGGAAATCCTTAACCGGGCACTTTCCATCTGGTGTATCGTAAAATTCGATATTAAACGCTTCCATATAATCCCCCACACAATGTGATTATATGTCGCATGTGACATATAATCAAGCATTATAGATGTCCTACGAAATTTGCTGCTCTCTCCAAAGTGCCAGGTACAAATGAACGGTTCCAGCCGAAGTGTCAGCCTGCGATGTTACTGTACACTCGCCAGCCAGAACCATCGCTGATCGGAGGCCATTCGAAGGCTGCCCGTCCAGGTATCAAAGGAAGAGGGAGCACCGAACGGTGCTCCCTCTTTGAATGAAACAGCCTGCCCTTTCAGGACATCTTTAATAGAGCTGTCAGGCCAGCACCTGCTGGCCCTGCAGCACTTCCGTCTGTTTTCTGAACCGGTTCCCTTCGTTCTTCTCCGGAAGATGTCTGTTAAACACTTCCGTCACGAGGCTCATTACGTTTTCTTCGTCCCCTTCCCGCAGCAGATGCAGTACGCTCAGGCTGTTGCACAGGGCTTCGAAACTGTCCATGCTTCGTAATACAATAGCCTGTTTCTGCTTGCGCTTATATACCCTGGCAAGACGCTCGCACACAGAATTATTGGACGGTACCCCTGCCTCCTGCAGGAACAGCAGCTCATTCTCCCGGTATTCCCTCAGCCTCCGGTACAGGTTATATCCGTCCCGGTAATAATTACTCGGCGGTGCTTCTGTGTATTCCCTTTCAGCAAGAGCAAGAATCTCATCGTATTCCTGTTCGAACGCAGCCGTTTTCTCCTTGTCCGGAGCGCCTCCTTCCAGACTGTTCTTGTAATGGAGCATCCGCTGCAGGAGCTCATGCATCTGCTTGTTCCATGTAAGATCCGGCTCGTTTTCCATGCTGCCCTTCAGGTACCGCAGATTGTGCTGCATACATTCCTGGTGCTTCTGGCCATAGCGGTAAAACGACTTGTCATGGTCATGAACAAGCGTACCGACATACTCCTCCAGAGGAGATCCCTTGATTCCTTCGTGGCCTTTCTTTTCACGGGAAAGATACAGGGAATTCATTCCGGCCGGATCGGAAACAACCAGAACCTGACAGCTCTTGCCGTCAACGTTTGCATTGGTGAAATCCGCATGCATAACCGGAGATGTCATCAGGGCAGATAGGATTTCTTTTCTTTCCTGCTCCGTCTTTTCCGAAAACTCACGGATAAGACGGCCGACCATTCCCTTTGAAATCTCCAGCTTGCCGCCGGTAAGCTCTTTAAGGAATCTTGATGCCTTGTCAATGGATACATTGCATTCCGTATTCAGCATGCAAAGAAATGCCTTTACGGATCCATCGTAATTAACATCATCCACCGCTTCTTCCGGGAACGGTGCATAAACTCTGGAGCCGGTCTTTCTGTTCCGATATTCCTCTGCAACGTATTCAGTTACCATCAGACAGGCAGTGAGCCCAATCAACTGTTTGCGCTTTACGTTTCCTGTCTTGTAATAGTCAGCGTTATCCTTTATTCCCTCCGGGGGAGGAAGGAGTACCGTCTGTGTCGGCTCCTGCTTTTTCCGGCAATGCCCTTCATGTCCGGGTTGCGCACCTTGCTTTTTGCCGGTTGCCTCACGGGTGTTGGGGATCCTTTTCCTTCCGGCCCCCTGCTGGGAGGACGGAATCGAAGAATTCTCGAAGTCTTTCTTTACCTGGGCTGTAAGCTTTTTGATTGAACCTTTGGCTTCTTCCAGCTCCAGACGGATACCCTGCAGTTCCTGCTTGGTCTCACGCAGCTCGTCCTTGACCTGATCCCGCTGTCTTTCAACCTCCAGAATACGGTTCTGAAGCTTCTCGATCTGCTGGTCTTTCTTATGGATTTCGCAGCGGTGCTCTCTGTCAAGGTCATCCATGACATCGGACCAGATCTTCCGGACACTCACGGTTTCCGCATGTGCTTTCGCAAGCTCACTTTTAAGGTCACGAATAATGCCGTCCTGATAGCGCAGATGCCTTCGGTGTTCCTCCTTCATACGGACATACTTTTTCCCGCTCTTGAAGGAGGAAAGTTCTCTTTCAAGAGCCTTGATCCGATACTGATATGCCGTTTGATCAAAGAACTGCCTGCGATTCATGTCAGTCTGCCTTCTTCGCCTCTTTAAGCTGTTTCTTCAGGGATTCAATCAGTGCGTTCTGTGCCTCATATTTACGAAGAAGACCTTCGTAGAGCTTCTTGTAATCCTTGTTTTCCACTTCCTTTTTTGTCTTTCGGTTCCTTCCGTCCGTAGGGATGATCTCGCCGGTTTCGGGATCAACGCGGCCGATGAGCTTGCGCTTTGCCCGGGTCATCTTTTTCTCCGGATCCCAGTAAGAATGGGATTCGTATGCGTAAGTGATACCGGAACGTTTGTCATGCTGGTGAATGATTGCCATATGGGCCTCCTTTCTGGTTATGAGAATAGTATATCGCGTAACCAGAAAGAATGCAAGCATTTTTCTCAAAAAAGTACGGAAATATGGGACTTTTTTGGCTTTTTGGCAGCTGCTGAAAAGAAGGATTTTTGGTTATGAATTATGCTGTGAAGCGAGAAAGAACGGAGGAAAAAGCGGCCGAATTTAAAAGGCCGCCTGCGATATACCATCGTAGACGACCTCGCCCTTTTACATAGAGACTCATTATTCAGTT
>CAVCXB010000190.1:0-5135 GCA_963605535.1 Wujia chipingensis | reverse complement strand
AAGCCGACACGCTGTCTGATCTCATAGGGGATGGTGATGCGTCCTCTTTTTCCGAGGATGCGGAACATTTTTGTCATTTCAATACGCCTCGCTTTCGTCACAATGATCATAACAGGGACAGTCATCGCAGTCGCCGGTGCAGTCCATATCGGCAATGGGGCAGTTTTCGCAATCGCCGTCGCAGACGATGTCTTTCGGGTCGTCGATATTTTCAATGACGATCTTATGCCCGTCTGCGTACATCTGCATGGGGTCGCCCTCAAACATTCCGGCTTCTGAGAGCAGCTCGGCCGGCACGGGAATCAGTACGAGTTCCTCGGTTTTCATCTTTTTATTCGGCATACAATATTCTCCTTCAGAATTTTATCGTAATCTATGGGTTTGTCGACAGGGTCGAACAGGGTGAGCTGGTGGGGCTGCTGCCGTTCACGCTCAAAGAGGTCATAATTGGCTACGAGCAGTTCGGGAAATTCCTTGCCTGCCTCATATTTCTGCGCCATGCTATGCACCCGTTTGAAGTCGAAAAAGTTATATTCTTTATATAACTCTCGGATTTCGGGACAGTCATTATATGACAGCAGAAACTTGCCTTTCATACCTGCAAGGGCGTGGTAGAGCCGCAGATGATCCTCCCAAGTAAAGCCGCAGTCATACACATATTCGCTTGTGAAGTACGGCGGATCGCAGTAGGTGAAGGTCGTCGGGCGGTCATAGTGCTTAATGAGAGTTTCAAAGTCCTGATTTTCGATAACTACATTCTCACACCGCTTGGCGAAGTCCTGCACGAGCGTAAACAGCGATCTGAGGGAAAACGGCTGACAGGCAAAGGACTTGCATCCGCTGGAATAACTGTAGCGAATGAGTTTTAGGAACATGGCAGCCCTGCGTAGGTCATGGTCGTTCCGAGCCGCCGAATACAGCGTCCGAACTTCCTTGGCGGTCACTTCGGGCAGCAGTATTTCCGTGAGGTCAAGCTGTGCCTTTAGGTAGTCCTCGGTGAATTCCTCTTTTTCAAAGAACTTTTTCAGCACGGCGAAATCGTCACGGGAATTAAGGCTCAAAAAGCCGAGTTCACGGATGAACTCCATCGGGCGGTCACGCATACAGCGGAACAGATTGACGAGGTTATGGTTGTAATCGTTGAACACCTCGAATTTGTCCGGCACGGGTTTTCCGAGCAATACCGCACCGGAGCCGCCGAACGGCTCAACATAGCGGTCATAGCCGAGTGGAAAAAGGGCGTACAGGATATGGAGGATAGAGGTTTTATTGCCTATCCATGTTACGGGAGATTTAATTTTGATCACCTCACTTTGAGGCGGTCAACCGTTCTGAAAACAAAAAAGCGGTATCTTTCGTTCTCAAAACGATTGATACCGCTGTGTGTTATATGGTTATTCCGGTTTTGCTCTTTCCTTGGCTTCGAGCTTGGCACGGAGTCTGCGTATCTCGTCCTCATAGTCATTGGTGCGGTTGATCTGCATACATCCGAGTATGCAGAAGCTGACGCACCCGCCGAGGAGCAGGCCGATAATGAGCATTGCGATTTCCATTTTACATTCCTCCCATAGTTATGCTTTCGTCCTCATCGGGAAACAGCTCGGCTGTTTTGACAGCGTCCTCGCCGAGTCCTTGGAGCAAATGATTGAAGTCCTCGGTGTCACAGCAGGAACGGATACCGTAATCGGCACACAAATCTCTGTAATAACTAAGTTCCATATCATCTCTGTCCGTAAGGAGATTTTCATTCAGTTCGAGCCACGCCTTTTGCTTATCCCAACATACGCAAAGCGAGGTCGGGAAACCGCCTGTTTGGTCGCACTGAAAATCCGGCGAAGTATATACCTCGCCGGATGCATAAAACTCTGTGGTTTTCTTTTGCAGTTCGTCATAGGTCATAAGCTCATACCCATTCCTTCGTCCTCATCCTCGGATTCCTCGCCGCCCGTTATATTGACATATTCTCCGATAATGCAGAGAGCTTCGTCATAACTGCCGCACTCATGAATGCGGTCGGTCATTTCGGTTGCCTGTTCCGCAAGTCCGTTGTGTCGGAGTGTACGGGTGGCAAGCCCCATAAGGTTGAAGATGTTTCCGTTTTCTCCGATGAGCTTGCAATCGGGCTTTATCTTATCCGGCTCATGCTCGGAAACAAAGCCGCCGAGCCTATTGGGGACATAGTCCGAAAGCCAAGTGCCGCCGAACTGTTCGTGGGAACGCAATCGCCACATGGCGAGCTTGCCCATGTCAATTTCCACACCGTCCTCAAAGGGAAAGAGGATATTTGTGAGGCTGCCGTTTTGGAATACGGAGATATTCTCAAATTTGCTGCCGCTTTTCAGAATGTCCTCATCGGTGAGCAGACCGTTGATGCCGTCGAGCCACTCCTGCGGATCGCCGCCGCAGCCCTGCAAAACAAGTCCTTCCTTGCCGTTCATGCGGCGAAGGTCATCGGTGGTTACGGTGTTGATGCTCATATTACATACCTCCCATCTGCATGGCTTCATCATGGACTTCTTCCTCGGCGAATTCGGACGGCGTCATTTCATCGCCCAAGAAGTTCGGCTCGGTGTTCTCGTCAAGCGGAATATATCCGCTTTCGCCGAAGTCGAGGATATCCCGCATCAGCACAGTGCCGCCGTGGTCGCTCAACACCTTTGGCTCAATGGAGCAGAAACGGCAGCTTTCATCACTGTAGCGGAGGTCATAGGCGTACAGTCCTTCGGGAATCTGTTCGGGCATGAGCCGCCCGTTGCTGAACAGCGCTCTGCGGTCAAGCACCTCAATGACATCTAACTTTTCCTCGGTCAGTGCTTGCGTTTTGAGTTCCTTTGCCTCCGGCTCGTCATACGGAACGGGCTTGAACAGCTGCCCGTTTCGGGCGGAAATAACGCCGTAATCGGTCAGCGTTGCGCCGAGGCGTTTCAGCAGTTGTTCGCCCTCACGCTGCGCATACAGCCCGTCGAGCCATTTGCGGTCAAAGCGCGTATCCGTATTCTCCGACAGATATTCCTTGAAGAAGATGTCGGCACTGTGGGATTCGGCGGTAAATTCATACCGCCACAGGTTCTGTGCTACATTCAGTGCGTCATGAATGCTTGCCGTGTTTTCGGCGTCGAGAACGGCTTTGAACTTGACCTGTTCGGCTTCGCTCATGATGCTGATTTCTGCAGCAAGTTTATTGAGTGTTTGGACATCGCTCATGCTGTCAAACATATCCGAAGTGATTTGCGGAATTACCGAATCAAATTCATAATACACGCAATCACCGATGTCTGCTTCATTAAACGCCGCAGCATAATTGGCGAGTGTGTCATGCGCCATCGGAAGGTTAAGCCATATAGCCCTATCGACAGGATCGCCCTTGATGTGCTCCGGCGTACCCGATACAAGCAGACGAATAGTAAAGTCAGTGATTTCGGGTTCATCGTCCGGCAATGTCATCCCGTCATATACCTCCGGTCGCTCATACTGAACAGTGGGGATATACAGCCACCCTTCGAACACGCCGTTGTCGTTTTTCTGCTGTACTCTGCCGATTTGCTCAGTGTTCAGAAACGGGAGCACACTTTCGGGGATATCGTCGAGTTCGGGAAGCAGTTCGTTTTCAAATGCAAACCGACCAAGCTCGACAAGGTTGCTCACATTATGAGCAACGGGAACGGTGTCCAAGCCGTAGGTGCAGTTGATGAGGTCTTTGATACTGACGGGGGTTTCGGTATTGTCTGCATCGTCGAATATCTGCCCGGTCACGGCGTAAAGAACGGGCAGTTCCTCGTTGGGAAGAGAGGCAAGCCGCTTGGCAAGGAAGTTCAGCTCGGCCATGCTGAAAGTGTCCAAGCGAATATCCGACAATTCCGACAGAACATCACAATCATTGATGCTGACCTCCACTTCATTTTCTCTGCCGACCGCACACAGCTTCTGCATGGCGTCCTTTATTTCATAGCCCGCTGCAGGCAGCGACAACTCGGCATAAAGAAATCCGCCGTGAATGGTATCCTTGGCGGATAGTTCAAGACTCATGATTTTTCTGTTATATATCATTCCCGTTTATCCTTTCTGAATTTGCTCTTGGTAGATTCGTTTAATAACAGCACCGACGGCAGAAACGACCGGCACACTCACCGCATTGCCTGCCATTTTGTAGAGCCGTCCGTCTTTCAGCCCCGTGGCGGCTGCCTTGTCGAATTGTTCATCCGAGAAGCCCTGCAAGCGCCAACACTCTCTCGGCGTGAGCTTTCGCACTCTGCCGTAGCGGAGGATGCCGTGCCGATCCTGCACCGTTAAGGTGAACATCGGCTCGTTGGGTTCTTTGATCCACCGCCCTTGCTGACGGATGGTTTTCTTGTCAGGCGTTACTACGGCTCTCGGCTCGTCCTCAATAAACACGGCGGAGTGTTCGCCTTTGTGCTTGCTGATGCCGCTGTCTTGCCGAGCCGTAATGCATCGAGCTGTTTCGGTGAGCTTTGCGCCGGCGTTGAGGTCGATAAAAAAATAGCCCTGCGTATTGCCGGGCGTTACGGTATGGGCAATTTTTTCTCCGACCCGACCTCGCCGTGTATTCATTGTCGGGTAGGCAAGGTCGATGCTGTCGCCGGGGTGTGCGAGTTGAAAGCCGGATTTCGTATCTACCTTGATAGGCAATGCTACATCGTAGAGTCCTGTTTTCCCGCCGAAGCCTCCTGCATTGCTTGTGAGAGTAATGCCGACTCCCTCGTCCGAGTAGACCCGATTGCCCTCTGTGCCTCCAAGGAGTTGGATAAGAGACGCTGCATTTGCGTTTGTGAAAGATAGTATTTCTCCGCAACATCGCTCTCTAAGATATCCGACAATATACACACGCTTTCGGGATTGGGGAACACCGAAATCCTTGCTGTTAAGGATTTGCCAAGTGACATCGTACCCCAACTCATCCAACGCACTGAGGATGGTCGCAAAAGTCCGGCCTTGGTCATGCGACAGCAAGCCGGGAACATTTTCAAGCAGCAGAAAAGGTGGTCTTTTAACGGCGGCAATTCGGGCGATCTCAAAAAAGAGAGTGCCTCTTGTGTCATCTTGGAATCCTCGTCTGAGCCCTGCGATGCTGAAAGACTGACAGGGAAAACCGCCGCAAATAAGGTCGATATCCGGCA
>CAVCXB010000189.1:0-5310 GCA_963605535.1 Wujia chipingensis | reverse complement strand
GAAGCCCGGACTTTCCTCACCTGCAGCCTTTCGTTTCTGCAGCCGCGATCACTTGTCCTGCTCAAACCATGCCTAACTATTTTATCACATTTTTTGAATTTGTAAAGTGCTTTTTTATAGTTTACAGGGAAATATCGTAACCTAGATTAGCGATGAGACGAGTTGCTTTTGCTGAGGCAAACGTCTGCTACGCAGCCGGGAACGGTAAATGATTTGGAGCAAAATGTCATGGATGCGGCAGAGGGTAAGGTTGGCGCGTTGGATATGCCAAATATTTTTGCGGCTTATGCGGACACCGCCTATGCACTCGATCAGAACGGTCTTGTTGTAGACATTGGAAAGTATCTGACGGACGATGAGAAAAAGCTTTCCATTGAAAGCTTTCTGGATGAGGGTGACTTCTCCGGTGATGGCAGCATCAAGATTTTCCCGACTGCAAAATCAACCATACACCGGATGATGGAAAAGCATTTTTCGGACGTGATGCGATGGCAAACTATATGCTTGTCGGTGCAAAGCAGCTTGGCATTACGATATTTGATGTTGAAAATGGTACGATGAAATTAAACTTTGACGAGGAGACGGCTCGCAAGCTGTGGGACAATTACTATGTGCCATTTGTAAAGGGCTACTTTGCAGCAGAGGGACGTTTCCGCAGCGATGATATCAAGACAGGTACAATTATCAGCTGTGTCGGTTCGACTTCCAGCGCGACTTTCTTCCCGAATAAGGTATCTACGAGCGAGACCGAGAGCCATGACATCAGCGTGAAGGTGCTTCCAACGCCAATCTTTGATGGCGGTGAGTCGATTGCAGTTCAGCAGGGAGCTGGTATGGTTGTCACCAGCACGACCGAGGAAAAGGAACAGGCATGTGCCGAGTTTCTAAAGTGGTTCACACAGCCGGAAAACAACATGAATGTTGCCGTTGACAGCGTCAACACAAGAGAATTATATACCACGAAGGCATTTTCAGCTGGTGGAAGTGCCCGCTCCGTGTTAGAATATGCGCTGAGTGACCGTGCCACAGAAAATCGTGCGATCGTTGAGGAGCGTATTGCAGCAGGAGAGAGCATGGGAGATGCAGATACCTCTACCAAATTCTTGCGGATTATGGAGATGGCAAGTGTCGAACTTGGTGGTTATGAAATTCGAAAAGATCAAGATACGGTCTATGTTACGGACAATTTTTTCTCTTTGCTTGGTATGGAGGGTGTCTGCCCGGCAATGCCATCAATAAAAGAATTTGAAGAGTTTGTTGCCTGTTTTGAAAAAAATACAACGCATGTCCGTGCGGTCGGTGATGCACGGATTTATCGGATTTTACAGTCAACGGGAGAGGTGCGTTATGTGCGTGTCAAGACGACAAAGACAAACGAGGTACGTCTTGGCGTGGTAGAGGATGTCACAGAATCCATGATGGAGCGTATCCGAATTGAGCATGAGCGTGACTATGATGCGCTTACCGGACTTTACAACAGACGTGCATTCCAGCGTGAGTGTGAGGCGATTTTTGCCGAACCAGAAAGGCTAAAGGTAGCCGCATTGATCATGATGGATCTTGACAGTCTGAAGCACACAAATGATACGTATGGTCACGACAGTGGTGACGCCTATATCCGTCAGGCCGGAAAATGTTTTGCGGAGCATACACCGTCCGGAACGATTCGTGCGCGTATTTCCGGCGACGAGTTTAATCTTCTTTTTTACGGCTATGACAGCAAGAAGGAGATTCGGGAAAAGATTGATGAACTGCGTGCGGCAATTGCCCGCACACAGATCGAGCTTCCATGTGGGGAGCAGATGATGCTTGGTGTTTCTGGCGGCGTTGCGTGGTATCCGGAAAATACAAAGAAACTCGAAATGATGCGAAAGTATGCAGACTTTGCAATGTATCAGGTAAAGCATTCCACGAAGGGACGTATTGAAGAGTTTAGTCAGGAAGTGTATGATCGCGAGTCCTATGCGGTGCAGACACAGCGCGAATTTTATCAGATGATAGAAGGGAAGCTTGTCCATTATCATTTTCAGCCGATTGTATCGGCGCGTACCGGACAACCAGTGGGCTTTGAGGCTTTGATGCGTGTAAATATGCCAACAATTAAGAATCCGGATACCGTCATGCGCATTGCCAGAGAGGAAGATCAGCTTCAGGCGATCGAGCGTATTACGATGTTCCATGCGGCAGAGGCATACAGTGCATTATTGGAACGAAAGAAGGTTCCGGCAGATGCAAAGCTGTTTTTGAGTTGTTTTTTCGGTAAGCGCCGGGTGTACAGCCCATTTGTTGGCGAAAGGCATAAGAAAAATGTTCCGGTGAAGAATAGCCAGTCTGTTCGGCGATCTCACCGAGCGAGCAGGATGTTGTTCTTAAGAGGATACAGGCTGCGCTGATGCGCGCCTGTGTCCTTTTTTTCTGAAAAGTAGTGCCATATTGTTTTTGAATCAGGCGTTGCAGCTGGCGGATGGATAGATGAGTCGCAGCAGCCAGATCGGATAACGTAATGGTTTGATAATTGTTTAGAAAGGCTTCCTCAATGGCGAGCGGAGACAGCGCATCCGGCAGCAAATTTGTCAAATTTTGATTTGTTTGGCGCAGTTGCTTTTGATTTGATGAATTCAGTTGCTTTAAATTTGCCTGACTGGAAGTCGACCGCTTTGATTGAGCTTGTGCTGTTTGATTTTGAAGCTGTGGCATAGCAGGCATATTGGGATTTGCCTGGTAACAGCGCACGAGCAGACAAAAAAGCTGCATGAACAGGCCGGACATGTAGGTCATGTGACCAATAGTGTCTGGCGCAGTTGCCTCCGAGAAGATTTGTTTCATAATCGGAAGGATACCTGTGGTATCAGCGCCGATCCAGCAAAACTGCTGTAAGAATAGCGGCACAAGCTGGTGGTTCACGTGCGCATCGGTATGTGGCTGCATCGGTGTGAGAAGCTGCATGTAGACACACAGTTCCGCCATTGGATGATATTTGTCTGGTGTCTGTTCATGGAAAATATGGGGACCAGTCACATATATACTTCCAGCAGTGACCGGAAAACGCGCTTCTCCTAAAAGTACAATCCCTGCGCCGTCTGTGACGCAGTGAATTTCATAACAGCCCTTTGCGTGACTATGTCCGGGAATTACATCATGAATGATGCCATCCGAGAGCATGGATACACGAAACGATATTTGGTCAATTGTAAAACAATAAGAAAGTCCATTCAGATGCATAAAAAATCTCCTTTTCGTTTGTGATGAAGTCGTCAATAACTCGGTCATTGAAGACCGAGGATTTTCACGTCAGATTTCGAAAATCGAAGTGCTTAAATCATAGTATGCCAAAGCCAAAATGCGCTGTCAAGAAAAATGCGAAAACACGACACAATTAGCGAAAAGATGTCATGACCTTGTCTTGAAAGTATGTGTCGCTTTTTCTATAATGCAGATAGAAAGAGTTCCGTATAAGAACAAGAAGGAGGCACGTTTTATGTATGATATGATACCATATTTAAAGAGAATTGATGAAGTGATCGAGAAGGGACCATATAAGGATACCTGGGAATCTTTGTCACAGTACCACACACCGGACTGGTACCAAAAGAAAAAGTTTGGAATTTTCATTCATTGGGGCATTTACAGTGTTCCGGCATTTGGAAATGAGTGGTATTCCCGAAATATGTATATTCAGGGGTCATCGGAGTATGAACATCACAACAAGACCTATGGAAAGCATAGTGAGTTTGGCTACAAGGATTTCATTCCGATGTTTACCGCCGATAAATTTGATCCGGATGCATGGGCATCGTTGTTTGAGGAGGCTGGCGCACAGTATGTCGTGCCGGTTGCTGAGCATCATGATGGTTTTCAGATGTATAAGAGTGAAATTTCTCACTGGAATGCATACGAGATGGGACCAAAGCGCGATGTGTTAGGTGAGCTTGGCCGCAGCTGTAATGCAAAGGGCATGCGCATGGGCGCATCCACACATCGTATTGAGCATTGGTTCTTTATGGGCCATGGAAAAGAGTTTGACAGCGATATCAAGGATCCGATGGAGCGCGGTGATTTTTACTGGCCTGCAATGAAAGAGGCCGATCATTTTGATATCAACAGTGAGCCAACACCGACCAAAGAATTCTTAGAGGACTGGCTGGTGCGCACCTGCGAGATTATTGATCGCTATCATCCGCAGATTCTGTATTTTGACTGGTGGATTCAGCATGCATCCGCAAAGCCATATTTAAAGAAGCTTGCTGCATACTATTATAATCGTGCTGCAGAATGGGGAACTGGAGCGATTATCAACTATAAGCATGATGCCTTCTTGTTTGGAACGGCAGTGCCGGATGTAGAGAGAGGACAGTTTGCAGAGGTAAAGCCATATCTGTGGCAGACCGATACTGCGATTGCGCTCAATTCCTGGTGTTATACCGAAAATAACCAGTTTAAGAATCCAATTGATTTGATTTGCGATCTTGTTGATATTGTCAGCAAAAATGGCCGTATGCTCTTAAATGTTGGTCCGAAGTCGGATGGTACGATCTCAGAGGAAGATCAGCATGTCTTGAGAGAGATCGGAAGCTGGCTGAAGGTAAATGGAGAAGCAATCTATGATGCGCAGGTATGGCGTAAATCAGGAGAGGGTCCGACAGAGGTAGTTGAGGGACAGTTCTCCGATGGCATCAAGAAGAACTTTACTTCACAGGATTTTCGTTTCACAATGGCAAATGGAAAGCTTTATGTGACTGCATTAAAATGCAGCACAGATCATAAATACTGTGTTACATCTCTTGGCATTCAGGATGCAAGCAAGAAGGCAAACTTTAGTGGAATCATCCGCAAGATCGAGGTGCTGGGTGCTGATGGTGAACTGAAGTGGACAAGAGATGCAGAGGGACTTCATATTGAGTGCGATGTAGAGAGTGATAAGCCGATCGTGTTCCGTATTACAGTGGACTAATCGTGTAATAGAACTCAATAACGAGAAAACGAATTGATTAGAAAAACACTGAAAAACACGAAAATACCCGCACCTATAGAAATAATCGAAAAAACTTGAAAAAATAAGAAAAAAGTAGTTGACAAAGTGAAGAATGAGTGCTACTATAATGAGGTCGCTTGTGAGACAGTTGGTCGACATAAAAGAAATTCAAAATTTAAAAAAGTTTTGAAAAAAGTGCTTGACAAACTCAAGACAATGTGATAAAGTAATGAACTGTCAGCAGCAAACGCAGATGAGTGCTAAAACTGAGGGCAAAACAACTAAGAACCTTGATAATTGAACAGTATAACCAACCCTGAAGATTTCTTAAATAGCTT
>CAVCXB010000188.1:0-5409 GCA_963605535.1 Wujia chipingensis | reverse complement strand
TATAACAGGGACCTCCTAAGTCTCAGTTGTGGGTTCGATTCCCGCAGGGAACAGTAACGAAGCGGTTATGACGGCAGATTGTGTGTGTCATAGCTGCTTTTCTTTTGGCAATAGTGCATGGAAAAACTAGAATACAAAGAAAGTAAAATAAAAAAGGCTGAATAGAAAGGAACAGGAGCGATCAACATGAAAAAAGAGTATATTGAACATTACAGCAACTGTCTGGGAAAGACAATGCACATGTGCATTTACGGTCATGCCGGTGTGCCGGTGCTTGCGATTCCAACGCAGGATTCAAAATGCAACAATTATGAGGACTTTGGTGTAATTGGTCAGTTAAGTGATTTTATCGAGCAGGGACGAATTCAGATTTTTGTCGTGGACACGGTAGACGAGGAGAGTTGGTCCTGCCAGAATGGAATTCTAGAATGGCGTTCGGCAAGACAGGAGCAGTATCATCACTATCTTGTGGATGAGGCGTATTCGATTCTTATGGAGAAAAGTTCATCGGCTACGCTTCCAATCGTGACAGGCTTTAGTTTAGGCGCTAATCATGCGGCAATTACGTTCTTACGCCGCCCAGAATTGTTTAGCGGTGTGCTTGCGCTTTCAGGCGTGTACAACAGCGATTATTTCTTCCATGGCTGGTGCGATGGAAATCTATATCAGAATTCGCCGGAACGCTTCCTTGAAAATATGCCAGCGGATCATCCGTATATCCATTTATACAATCAGAAGAAGATGGTTTTCTGTGTCGGTCAGGGTGCCTGGGAGCATGAAGGCATGCAGACCTTACGCAACTTGAAACGCATCTTTGACGAGAAGGGAATCCATGCGTGGTGCGATTTCTGGGGAAGCGATGTTTCGCATGACTGGTACTGGTGGTTTATCCAGCTGCGCTATTTCCTGCCTAAACTAATCGAAAATGAGGGTTGACTTTTCTAATCGCGATATGGTATAGTGGCAATATCAGAACTGAACAATTGAATCTTGTGAGGGAGTAATTCGCGGATTACGTGATTTGTCAACAGACTCGGCGTATGCCTGGCAAATCTTAAAGAATGAGACTCATGTGTGCTTTTACAATTGATAAGGCATACATGAGTCTTTTTGCATATATCGCGAAGAAAAGTCCAAACTGGTTCTGAGAGGTACAGGAAGAAGGAACAGAAGGAGGTTTGCGTATGGAGTATCACAGTAAGGACAAACAAGAAGTTTTACAGGAACTCGATGTGCAGGAGGCGCGGGGCTTAAGTACCAGAGAGGTACAGAAACGCCGGGAAAAGTTTGGTGAGAATCGACTTCGTGCAAAGAAATCAAAGAGCAATCTGGAACGCTTTGCAGAGCAGTTTAAAGATGTGATGATTCTGATCTTGCTGGCAGCAGCGGCGGTATCGTTTGTGGTAGCGTGTGTGGAAGGCGACCCGGAAGGATTCTTTGAGCCATTGTTGATTCTATTGATTGTAGTTGTGAATGCGATCATGGGCGTTATGCAGGAGAGCCGTGCAGAGAAGGCGCTAGAAGCATTAAAGAATCTGTCAGCGCCGCATGCGAGGGTGCTGCGTGATGGAAGTGAATCGATCATTGATGCATCCGAGCTAGTACCCGGCGATATTATCCGATTGGAAGCCGGTGATTTTGTACCAACGGATGCAAGGCTTCTTCGAAGCGTTAGTTTAAAGAGCGAGGAGTCTGCATTGACAGGAGAATCGGTTCCGGCCGAGAAAGATGCTAGTGCTTGTCCAAAGGAAAATGCGCCGCTTGGTGATCGAACCAACATGGTCTTTTCTGGATGCAGCATCACATACGGTACGGCAGTAGCGGTAGTCACAGCGACAGGAATGGATACCGAGATGGGAAAGATTGCCAATCTGTTAGAAGGTGCAGAAGATGGTCAGACACCACTTCAGAGACGTCTGGCACAGCTAGGCAAGTACTTAGGCATTTTGGCGTTGGCGGCATGTGCCGTGATTTTCGTTGTCGGTCTGGCGAGTGGTCTTGAAGTGATGGAGTTGTTTATGACATCAGTATCGCTTGCAGTATCGGCGATCCCGGAAGGCTTACCGGTTATTGTCACGATCGTGCTGTCAATCGGTGTGCAGCGCATGGTAAAGAAAAATGCATTGATTCGCCGCTTGCCAGCAGTTGAGACATTGGGAAGTGCTTCGGTTATCTGTTCCGATAAGACAGGAACGCTGACACAGAACCGCATGACACTGGTGGAGACGTATCTGGATGGTGCACAAAATTCCCAAAAGTTGGAAGTGATGCCAGATGAAGCGGTAAAGCATCTTCTTTGTCTGGGAACGCTTTGCTGCGACGGATCTGTTGTGTTTGATGGGGACAAGGAGCAGCACATTGGTGACCCGACGGAGACGGCGATCGTGCTGGCGGCACATAAAAACGGAATGCCCAAGGAGACACTTGCGAAACAGTATCCGCGTCTGGCAGAGCTGCCGTTTGATTCCGATCGAAAACGAATGACTGTTGTTTGCCGTATGGACGGGAAGCTGATTGCGATTGTTAAGGGTGCATTTGATGGAATGGAGCCTCTTTGTACATCAGGTGATTTGGCGCAGGCGCGCAAAGCAACTGAAGAGATGAGTGAGCGGGCGCTTCGTGTACTTGCGATTGCTTGTAAGGAGATTGATCATATTCCAACGGGCAATGAGTTAACGGCACTCGAAAGTGATCTTCATTTCTGTGGACTGGTTGGTATGATCGACCCGCCAAGACCGGAGGCGAAGGTAGCAGTAGAGAGGTGTCGCAAGGCTGGAATCAAGCCTGTTATGATTACGGGCGATCATGTGGTGACGGCTTCAGCGATTGCAAGGGAGCTTGGCATTATGAGAAATGGTGACCGCGCCGTGACAGGGGCGCAGGTCGATGCGATGACCGATTCGGAGTTGAATGGTCAGGTGGAAAGCATTGCTGTCTATGCCCGTGTGTCACCGGAAAATAAAATTCGTATCGTGAAATCCTGGCAGCGAAAAGGACAGGTAGTAGCAATGACAGGAGATGGCGTGAATGACGCCCCCGCACTGAAGGCTGCTGATATCGGATGTGCGATGGGTATCACCGGAACCGATGTGGCAAAGGGCGCTGCGGATATGACGTTGACTGATGATAATTTTGCAACGATTGTGGATGCCGTAAAGGAAGGCCGTGGCATCTATGCCAATATAAAAAAGGTGGTTGGCTATTTGCTTGGAACCAACATTGGAGAGGTCGTTACCGTATTTACGGCGATGATGCTGTGGCATAAGACACCGCTTTTATCGCTGCATCTATTGTGGATTAATCTGGTAACAGACAGCTTACCAGCGATCGCACTCGGCATGGAAGCTGTGGAGTCGGAGGTTATGGAACAAAAACCAAAGCCCAAAAGCGAAGGATTATTCGCTCATGGGCTTGGTGTAAGAATTCTTCTTCAAGGATTTATGTTTGGTTTGCTTGCACTTGCTGCTTTTTGGATTGGAGAAAAAGCGACTGGAACACTCGCAGGTGGACAGACAATGACATTTGCTGTGCTGTCACTTTCACAGGTTGTGCAAGCGTATAACATGCGATCCGAGCATTCTCTTTTTGCAATTGGAGCATTCACAAATAAGAAGTTAAATCAGGCCGCACTGCTTTCGATTGTACTAGTGTTAGCAGTACTGTTTACGCCGCTTCGTATTCCGTTCGGTTTGGCAACGCTTTCCTGGCAGCTGTACCTAGCAGCGTTTGGACTGATCTTTGTCCCGCTTTTTGTGATGGAATGCTCAAAGGCATTTGGCTTGATTCGTCATCAGCATTAAATTCCCTTTTTGCTATGCAGTCCGACTTTATGATAGTAAATAAAAAGGAGCAGACTGCACAGAACCCAGCCAAATGGATAGCCTAGCGCAACGGCTACAACGGTGTCAAAGCACTTTGAGATGATGAACAGATAAATCTGACGGAAGACGATGAAGCTTCCCATCATGATTATCATCGGCGCGGTGGAATTTCCGGCACCGCGCAGTGCATTGGCATAGACCTGATTGAAACAGATTGTAATGTAAAATGGCATCATCAGACGGATAAAGCGCACGCCAAACGTGAGAACTTCAGGATCCTGTGTGAAGAGGGATGCCAACGTTGGAGCAAATACAAGAACCGGGAACATCAAAATTATGGCAGCACCGATTGCAATGAAAAGCGCAGTGGTGGTGCCTTTTTTTGCGCGAGGCATATTGCCGGCACCGAGGTTTTGACCGACAAATGTGGTAACAGACAGACCGATACTCTGAATCGGAAGAAGACAGAACTTATCCAGCTTTCCGTAAGTCGTCCATCCAGCCATACAGGACGAACCAAAGTGGTTGATGTAGGACTGAACAAATACGTTGGAGAAGGAGGTAACGGCCATCTGGAGTCCCGCTGGAAAACCGATGCGAAGAATCGAGAGGGTAGTTGCCTTGTCGATGCTAAGATCTTTCCAGGTTAGCTTGTAGACGTTTGTCTCTCTTGTCAGAATCGTCAGCACGAGGATTGCGGAAACCCACTGGGAAATGATGGTGGCAAGTGCAACGCCCGATACCCCCATGTGGAAAACAATGACAAAGAGCAAATCGAGAATGATATTTGTCACGGCGCAGACAATCAGAATATAGAGCGGACGCGTGGAGTCACCGACTGCGCGCAAAATTCCGGAACCCATGTTGTAGAGCATCAGACCGGAGACACCGGCAAAATAGATCGTCAGGTAACGGGAGGATTCTGGCATAACATCCTCAGGGGTGTCCATTAGGCGAAGAAATACAGGGGATAAAAAGAGTCCTGCGATCGTGAAGAACACGGCGAGCAGAAGCGTCAGTGCGATTGTGGTATGTACGGTGCGGTGAAGTGCCTTGTCATCGCGGCTTCCAAAGTTATGGGAGATAACGACACCTGCACCGGTGGATAAACCGGAGAAAAATCCGATGATGGTGTTGATAATGCAGTCGGTGGAGCCAACCGCTGCGAGTGCCGTTTTGCTGACGTAGTTGCCCACAACAATGCTGTCAACCGTGTTGTAAAGCTGCTGAAACAGATTTCCGACAAGGAGTGGAAGGGCAAACAGAATCAGCTGCTTGGCAATGTTTCCTTCGGTCATCAGCCGCGCACCGGAGGAATGTTTCTTTTGTGAGAGGGAAAAACTCATGATAACGCCTTTCTGTGTTTGGAAAATGAATTGTATCGTATCCTTTAGTATAGCACAGAAGGAGTGAGGCAGAAATGGAGAATTCTGGCTTTCTTTTTATCTGAATCTTTAATAGGAATGCTTTCTTGCGTTGCCTGTTTTTTAACTGTGTATCCAAGAGAATGCATTGTCTCTGCAATAGCCGCAACTTCACAGATTTGATAAGGAAGCCCCGCCCCTTTAGGGGCGATTTTGCAATGTGG
>CAVCXB010000187.1:0-5535 GCA_963605535.1 Wujia chipingensis | reverse complement strand
CAAGTACGGTTCCGTGAGAAGTTTGAGGTGAAATTCCTCTTACTTACTCGACTGAGAGGTCGGCGGCGAATGCCGCCTCCTACTCGATCAGAAGGATATGCTATGGCTGAGGCGGATAAGGAAACTGTCGGACCAAGGATTAAAAGAATACGGAATGATCATAAATTAACGCAAGAGCAGTTTGGTAAAGCCGTGGGTTATAGTAAAGTACATATTCATTATATTGAAGCCGGAAAGGTGACACCATCAAATGAACTGCTAAAGCATGTGGCAGATGCTTTTAGTGTCAGCTATGAGTGGCTGTTGACCGGCGAGGGAGAGATGGGGGAAAATCCGAATAAAGCTGTTGTAGATGATAAGCTTATCGAATGGCTTAAGAAAAATCCGGAGATCGTAAAAGAACTGAGGATTCGCGGCGGGTTGGATTGACAGATTGGAAGAGCGGATACAGAATCGCCAAACGGTTTTCAAAAGAGAAAAAATATAGTTAGTGGCGGAAATAAAGTTTGCTAATTGCGAAACGGACGTAATGATTGGATATCTCAACTTTGATATTGACAAAAAAACTCAAAATAAGTTATAATGCAGATAAAAGTGGTGAATGGAGGGGCAACGATGGAGTATATCAAATCCGTGCTTGGCATACGGGCTGAGTATTATGATAGTGGAATGCCAAATCTCCCTAATTATATACACGCAAGATATCGGCTGCAGGAGGTATTGCTTGAGAGCAGAAAAGCGGTCTTTGTTTATCCTAAAACCGAACTGGAAGCCATAAATACTGTAAAGAAGCATCTGGAGAGAATAGAGCATGAGATGGGTGCAGTTGCAGTGCTTAAGCCGCAACGCCTTACTTACAGGCAAAAGGAATACTTGCTGCGGGAGCATATTCCGTTCGTTGTGGATGGCAAGCAGATTTATCTTCCATTTATGGCGGTGTATCTGCAGGAGCGTAGTGATTCAGAGAAAACGGTGCGTACAGATATGCTTCCTTCAGCACAGCTACTGCTCCTTTATTACATCTATCAGGGATGCGGTGAGCAGCTGACAAGTGATGCAGCTAAGAGTCTCTCGCTTACAGCCACGTCGATTTCCCGAGCCTGTAGACAGCTTGAGGAGTTTGGATTAATACAGTCGGAAAAACGTGGTGTGCAGAAGATTATTTATTCTGACAAGGAGCCGCAGGAGCTTTTTGAGGATGCGAAAGAATATCTATTAAATCCTGTGAAGCGCACAATCTATGTATCAAAGGCTGATATTAAAGAAAACTTTTTGTTAAGCGGATACTCGGCATTGACAGAGTACTCGATGCTGAATCCGCCTGTATTGGAGTATTATGCTGCGGAAAGTATCGCCGGTTTAGAAAAAGATGCAACCAGCAGGCTCCAGAACTCCAATGATCAATGTGCGGTTGAACTTTGGAGATATGATCCTAAAAAGCTGTCTAAACTGGATAAAGCAGCAAAAGCAGAAAAAGTTGACCGCTTGTCTCTTGTGCTGGCGCTTGAAGACGACCGGGAAGAGAGAACTGAAGAAGCAGTAGACGAGATGTGTGAGGGAGTCTGGAGGGAGATAAATGGTAAGAGGGATTGAAAGCTTTAGAGAATGGTTTCGCGGATATGAGGAGCAATATGCCGTTATTGGCGGCACGGCCTGTGATCTTTTAATGGCAGATGAAGGACTTGATTTTCGAGCAACAAAGGATATTGACCTTGTCCTGATTATAGAGGCAGTAGATGCTGCGTTTGGAAGGCGATTTTGGGAGTATATACTTGCAGCTGGGTATGAACACCGGAATAAAAGCACAGGAGAACCGCAGTTTTACCGCTTTACAAATCCAAGGTCAAAGGCATACCCATTCATGATAGAGCCATTTGCCGGAAAGCCGGATGTGATTGCCCTGCCTAATGATGCAGTACTGTCGCCGCTTCTACTGGAGGAGGATATATCAAGCCTGTCAGCAATTCTTTTGGACAATGACCAAAAGCCACTTCCAGGTATATCGGAGACAATAAGGAAGGATATGAAGGAATTCATAGAGCACATGCAATCGGAGACTGTAGATTTGAAACAGCTTGGGATTCTGAACGAATCGAAGGAGAGCATACTTAATGGATTAAGCATTATTTATGGGTAAAGTTGGATGGAATGGTATAAGGTTAATTTTGAACACGAAGAATTTTGAGTAAAAAAACTGGAGACCGTGTGAATCGCCACACGGTTTTCAAAAGAGGAAAATGTATAGTTAGTGACGGAAATAAGAACACCACCCCTGTCATTGATGGTGTTCTTATAATCACTTCTTATAATACCCAGCGTACCATTCTGTGAATTTTCTCAAGCCTTCCCGGATACCAATCTCAGGCTTAAATCCGTAGTCTCGCTCCAAAGCCGTGGAGTCCGCGTAGGTTACAGGCACATCGCCGGGCTGCATACCGACAAGCTGGCGGTGTCCTTCGAAGTCGTAATCAGCGGGAAGCACACCGGCGTGGACAAGCTCCTCTTGCAGCGTGCTGATGTAATCGAGCAGGCTTTCTGGCTGACCACCGCCGATGTTGTAGACGGCATAAGGCGGGAGCGGTAAACCGTCCTCGCCGTTTTTCTTCTCCGGCGCACCCTGCATGACGCGGTACATGCCCTCCACGATGTCGTCAATGTAGGTGAAGTCACGGCGCATATCGCCGTAGTTGAATATTTTAATTCTGCCGTCCTTGGCGAGCGTGTTCGTTGCGCTGAAATAGAACATATCCGGGCGACCGGCGGGACCGTAGACCGTGAAAAAGCGCAGACCTGTGGACGGGATATTATAGAGCTTGGAGTAGGCATGCGCCAGCAGCTCATTGGATTTCTTGGTTGCCGCATACAGGCTGACGGGATTGTCCACCTTGTCATCCGTGGAGAACGGAACTTTTTTGTTGCCGCCGTAGACGGAGCTGGACGAGGCGTACACCAGATGCTCGACCGGGTTATGGCGGCAGGCTTCGAGGATGTTGTAGAAGCCGATGATGTTGCTATCGATGTATACGTCCGGGTGATCGATGGAATATCGCACACCCGCCTGCGCCGCGAGATTCACCACAATGTCAAAGTGGTGCTCAGCAAAGAGCCGGTCAACAAGCTCTTTCTCGCCGATAGAGCCCTTGACGAATCTGTGCTTGACCGGACTGTTTTCCGCCGTCTTTTCGATAAGGGAAAGGCGGTATTCCTTGAGCGCAGGGTCGTAGTAGTCATTCATATTGTCCAGACTGACGATCGTGCCGCCGCTCATTTCTTTAAGAAGCCGAATCACAAGATTCGCCCCAATGAAGCCGGGCGAGCCTGTGACAAGAATGGTTTTGTTGTTCAAATCTATTTTCTGCATTTAATCTCTCCTGAAAAGATCCCTCGTATAGACCTTTTGATCTACATCGTCGAGCGCAGTATCATAACGGTTTGCGATGATGCAGCCGCACATCTTCTTGAACTTTTTAAGGTCGTTGACCACGACTGAGCCGAAGAAGGTCGTGCCGTCCTCCAGCGTCGGCTCATAGATGATCACAGTTGCACCCTTTGCCTTGATACGCTTCATCACGCCCTGAATGGAGGACTGGCGGAAGTTGTCACTGTTGCTCTTCATAGTGAGACGGTATACACCAACAACCGTTTCCTTCTGTTTTTCCTCCTGCGTTGCTGAGAAGTCAGCAGACGGCGTGTACATTCCGGCAATCTCCATCACGCGGTCGGCAATGAAGTCTTTGCGGGTACGATTTGACTCCACGATCGCTTCGATCAGATTTTCCGGAACATCGGCATAGTTCGCAAGAAGCTGCTTGGTATCCTTGGGCAGACAATAGCCACCATAGCCGAAGGACGGATTGTTATAGTAGTCGCCGACGCGGGGATCGAGGCACACGCCCTTGATGATTGGCGCGGTTTTCAGCCCCTTGACCTCGGCGTAGGTGTCCAGCTCGTTGAAGTAGGACACACGGAGCGCGAGATAGGTGTTCACGAACAACTTGGTAGCCTCTGCTTCGGTGGTCGCCATAAAGAGAACGGGAATCGAGGTCTTGATTGCGCCCTGCTGGAGAAGTGCCGCAAACTGCTCCGCAGCGGACTGATTCTTTTCGTTGCTGCCTACAATGACACGGCTTGGATACAGATTATCATAGAGTGCCTTGGATTCCCGCAGGAACTCCGGGCTGAAGATGATGTTGTCCATACCCATCTTTTCACGCACCTGAACAGTATAGCCCACAGGAATGGTGGACTTGATAACGATGGTGGGCTTGGTTTCATGTTCAACGGTAGATTTTTTAATGAGTTCCAGCACCGACTCCACGGCACTGCAATCGAAGAAATTGGTCTTGGGGTCGTAGTTGGTGGGCGCGGCGACGATGATGAAGTCGGCGTCAGCGTAGGCGGATGCACCGTCTGTTGTAGCGGCAAGGGACAGCTTGCGCTCCTCATGCTCGGCAAGATACCGCTTGATATACTCGTCCTGAATCGGGCTGATCCAGTTGTTCAGTTTCTCGACTTTTTCCGGCACGATGTCCACGGCGGTCACATCGTTGTGCTGAGAGAGCAGCACGGCAAGAGACAAACCGACATAGCCCGTTCCGGCGACTGCGATTTTCCTGCGTTCGATAGCCACTGGAGCCGCATCTTCCTCCACAATAACGTCGGAAGTCTGGAAATCTAAAGCAACGGAAAGCGCAAGAAGCTGATCCACGGACGGAGAATAGTCGCCGGATTCCAACCGGGAAAGCAGCGAACGGTTGATCCCAGTCGCCTTGGACAGCTCCGTTTGGGAGAGCTTTAATGTTTTTCTTCTGCTGACTACGGTTTCAGCGAGAAGCGGGGTAGATAGATGCTTCATGAAGGAACTCCTTTTGTGTGTTACTTATAGCGTCATAAACTTATTATATTATACCACAAAAATGTGAATAAATCAAGTACGTGACGTTAAAAAGTTCAAATTGGAAGAAAAAATTATAGAAATCAGAAAGTAAATGACGCTAATAGAAACAAATTGAGAAAAAGGTGGTGTTGCCGTGAGCAACGAAAAGAGCCGCTTTCACGGCTCAATGTAGACAATCTCTGTTGGATTATTGATTCTCGGTATCCACGTTGTGTTGGACAGCCCGGCGGAAACAACTAATCTTCCGCCATATACGCCCTTCGTCCATTTCGGAAGCCGGCCCTGACCGCAATGTGGTCAACTTAAGAGCGTTTTATGCAATATATGATGCATATATCACACATTGCAAAGGCTCAAAAAATCCCTGTTGAGTTATCTACATTATTCAATATATTAATTTAAAAATTAGCGTAACTATTCAGTACCCTCATATGGAAAGCTGATCTCAAACAATAAAAAGGGTATTTCCTTTTTTTCTATTTTCTGCTAAAATCAAGTCAGCTAAGTTTTAAAGGAAGGTGGTGGTCTAAATGTCAAAGGATGAACGTATTGAGCAATTATCACAACAAGTTGCATCATTAACTATGAACTTCCAGAGATTTTACAACTAAAACGCTTATTGCAAGCCTTTTTTTGCT
>CAVCXB010000186.1:0-5726 GCA_963605535.1 Wujia chipingensis | reverse complement strand
ATTCATCCCCGCCCGACTACATCGGACGAGGTTTTCTGCGGAAAAAAGGATAAAAAATTATTAGAATACAAAATTATCAGAACACAAAGTTTCCATGATCAAATACGGTAACGGTGCTTCCGTCCTGGCAGATACCCTCGACGTGCATCTCTCTTGATCCAAACATGAAATCTACATGAGTCATAGAATTGTTTGCTCCAGCTGCGGCAAGCTCCTCATCTGTCATTTCGGTGCCACCCTTTACATTCATCGGATATGCACGTCCAAGTGCCAGATGGCAGGATGCATTCTCATCGAATAACGTATTATAGAATAAAATTCCAGTGTTCTTGATCGGAGAATCGTAGCTGATCAGCGCAACCTCACCTAAGTAGCAGCTGCCCTCATCAAACTCAACGAGGCTCTTTAATACATCCTGCTCCTTCTTCGCGCCGAAATCGACAACCTTTCCATCCTCAAACTCAAGCCAGAAATCCTCGATCAGTTTTCCACGGTAGCTAAGCGGCATAGACGCATACACTCTTCCGTTCACACCAGTCTTAAGCGGCATACAGAAATTCTCCTCGGTTGGCATATTCGGATTGAATAACACACCCTTGGTGGAATACTCACAGCCACCACCCCAGACATGATTCTTAACCAGCTCTACGGTCAAATCGGTTCCAAGCTCGTTTGTAAAATGAAGTGCCTTGAAATTATAATCGTTTAACTGCTTTGAGTGGCCCAGAATCTCTGCATTGTGCTTGTTCCACTCCTCAACCGGGTCGTTATCCTCGCTGACACGTACGCTCATCAAAATGGCATCCATCAGCGCCTCAACAGCCTCATCCTCTGTTTTATCTGGGAAGACTTTCTTTGCCCAGCCTGCGCTCGGCAGTGCAACGATGCTCCACTGGCCATCGTTGTTCATCGTATATTTCTGCAATGGTGCATTCTTCTTGCTGTATGCTGTCTGAACACGCTGAATCTTTTCTGGGTCAATGTCCTTCATCAGACCTGGTGTATCAGAGATTACATGAAGATAACAGCAGCCCTTCTTCTGCTCCCAATCGAGCATATCATACTTCCACTGAGGAGTCTCCTCGAGTGTCTCGGTACTTGCATACTGGTAATCCATTAGATTGTTCTGCTCGTCATGCCAGTTTACCTTTACATAACCAGCGCCTGCCTCATATGCTGCCTTTACACACATTCTTACAAACTCATAATCCGCTACGGATGCGCCGATTACAAGCATCTGTCCCGGCTGAACATTGGTGCCGCTGACAACTGCTAATCTGGCGTATTTTTCTAAAACTGCTTTGCTTGCCATTTTTAACCCTCCAATTTTGCTTTTCTGCCCACTTCTTACCTATTGATATTAAAGCAGACTCCTTATCTAGTATACCAGATCCTTTCCCAATTTGAAATATGAAAAAAAATTTTGTAAATTTCCATTTTTTCCTAAAAATATGCATTGACTTCAAGCATGCTTAAAGCGATATAATACAGACAATAACTAGAACTAAGTGCCATGTATTTTATTAAAAAAAATTATGAAGCGGAAAGGAAGAATTTATTATGGAAAAAATCACTACAAAATCAAAAGTTGCCCTCATGACTGGCACAGATCACGGTGTTGGTCTTTCACTTGCAAGCAAACTGCTTGACCGCGGCTATTTCGTGATCGCCCTTCGCTTAAACGAAGCAGAAAATCAAATTGATGCTATAAAAGCAGATCATCCAAATCAGCTTTCAATCGTAACTGCGGATATCGGAAGTGATGCTAGTGTCGCTGCTGCGGCAGACATCGTAAAGAAACTTACCAATCATATTGACCTGTTAATTAACTGTGCCGGAATCCTCGGTGATATGAGTAAAAATCTTGGCGATGATCTTGATTTTGACGAAATTTCACGCGTCATCAATGTCAATGCAATCGGCGCACTGCGCGTGACAAATGCCCTGTCATCTCTTGTTTTAAACAGTACCGATAAAACAATCGTGAATATTTCCTCGGAAGCTGGAAGCATCAAAGACTGCGAACGCACCGGCTGGTTTGGCTACTGCATGTCAAAAGCAGCCAACAACATGCAGTCTGCTCTCGTCCACAACAATATTCGCAAACTAGGCGGTAAGGTGTTCGCAATTCACCCTGGTCATGTGGCAACTTATATGCGTGGTCATCTCGATACCACGGCAAAAATCACACCAGATGTATCTGCGGACGGAATTTTGCATGTTGTACTCGATACTCCTCATCCAGTCAATCAGCGCCCGCTCTATCTGGATTACACCGGAAACGAGTTTCCATGGTAAAAAATGAGAAAAGAGTCAATTGCCAAGAAAGGAGTCAAAAATTATGAAAGAAAAAATTATGAAGAAAAAAATTCTTGCCATCGGAAATTATGCCGATGCCATGTATCATAGCTTTACAGGTGTCGATGAACGCCTCAAACAAATTTTGTCAGACTATGAACTTGCCTGCACTGACGATACATCAGCGCTTCTCACCTTGAACGAACACAACTTCTCTGGTGTTATCTCGTATCTGGACATCTGGAATTCAAAACTAAGCGATGACGAAGCTGCTGCCCTTGAAAAATTTGTGACAAATGGCGGTGCTGCGCTTCTTTTGCACAATGGTATCAGCATCCAAAGTCAGCCTACTCTTTTGCAGTTAGCAGGCGGAAAGTTTCTCGGCCATCCACAGCATGAAGTCATCCGCTTCGTACCCACGACTCACCCTATTACAATAGGCTGTGACAGCTTTTCTCTTGATGAAGAGCCATATCAGCTTGAACTCGTATCCGATGACAAAGAAATCATTCTGACATACTGGTACAAGAATAAAGAATATCCTGCTGGATGGTGCAAGATGGCAGGTACTGGACGCCTCGTCTATCTTTGTCCAGGACACACACCTAAAATCTTTGACTGTCCACAGTATCAAAAGCTCATCCGTCAAAGCATGGCGTGGATACTGGGCGAGTGAACCAACCCAAAATCGATTGAAACAAATAAAAGTAGATCAAATCCGATCAACGCAAGTTGAAACAGTTTAAAATAAATCAATTAATTTTTGATACTTTTTTACAAAAACTACTTTTTAAATATTTTCGTCCCTTGTAAAAAATGACGTTCCATGATATGATAGTTCAAGGTTTTTAACCAATACTATTTTTTATTAGGGGTGTATTATGCAGCAAAAAAAGAATAGCTTCAGCGGCTCGATTGGTTTCGTCCTCGCTGCCGCTGGAAGCGCAGTTGGCGTTGGAAATATCTGGCGCTTTCCTTATTTGTGTGCAAAAGACGGAGGCGGACTATTTTTACTGATCTACCTCGTTTTAGTGCTCACATTTGGTTTTGTTCTTCTGACAACAGACATTGCCATCGGACGAAAGACAAAAAAGAACGCATTAAATGCCTATGCGGCAATCAGCAAGAAATGGAAGTTTTTAGGCTATCTAACCTTCCTTGTTCCGATGCTTATCATGACCTACTATTCCGTTATCGGCGGATGGATTGTCAAATATCTGACGGCTTACGTGGTATCGGGAACGGCTGCTCCTGCACAGGACGGCTATTTTACTTCCTTTATCACATCGACAGCAGCGCCGATCGTATTTATGCTGATCTTTTTGGCACTGACTGCGTGGGTTGTCTATCTGGGTGTCGAAAAAGGAATCGAAAAATATTCACGTGTGCTGATGCCGATTCTTCTTCTTTTGATCATTGGAATTGCTATCTTCTCTCTGACACTCTCCTATGAGACAGAGGATGGTACCGTCCGCACTGGACTTCAGGGCTTATCGGTCTATCTGATTCCAAACGTAGAAGGTCTGACCGTAAAGCGTTTTCTGGAAGTGTTACTTGATGCGATGAGTCAGCTTTTCTTCTCCTTGAGCGTTTCCATGGGTATCATGATTACTTATGGCTCTTACGTGAAGGACGATGTAAACTTAAGCAAATCCATCAACCAGATCGAAATTTTTGATACCGGCGTTGCATTTTTATCTGGTCTGATGATCATTCCTGCTGTGTTTGTCTTCCTTGGAACCGACGGTATGACCTCCGGTCCGAGCCTGACTTTCTTGTCTCTTCCGAAGGTATTTGCCTCCATGGGTGGTGCTGGACGTTTCATCGGAATCGCCTTCTTTTTGATGCTGGGCTTTGCCGCGCTGACCTCCTGCGTTTCCGTTATGGAGACACTTGTTGCCAACTGCATGGAGCTGTTCCACAAATCCAGAAAGCAGATGTGTCTGATCGTCGGCATCTACTCACTTGTCACCGCAGTCATCATCTGCCTTGGCTACAACGTCTTCTACTTCGATCTAAAGCTTCCAAATGGTTCAGTCGGACAGCTACTTGATTTGGCCGATTATATCAGTAATAGCTTCTTAATGCCGTTCATTTCATTACTTACTAGTATTCTGATCGGCTGGGTAATCGGACCAAAGTGGATTACCGATGAGGTAACTAAGAACGGTGAACATTTCGGACGCCAGAAGCTGTATGGCTTTTTGATGCGTTATGTCGTCCCAGTTGTTATGCTGATTTTGTTCTTGATGTCCACTGGACTGTGGGATATTATTTTCTGATTTGATTAATTGTAGAAATGATCTTTTTATAAACAAGAGGATATGAGATGCTTTTTCTCGTATCCTCTTGTTTAATTTTAATGTCTTATTATAATTATATGTTTCATAACCCTATCTGATTATTTAGTTGTCCTTACACTTTTCTACTTTCTCGCACAACTTTGCGTACACATGCTCCACAAACCAAGGTTCCGTCGACTTCTTCGCAATCTGCTCTACTAGAATCCAAGCGACTGCACTATTTTCCTCCGGACGATTCTGCACCGCATCTGCAGGATCTGCCTCCATCAGATACGTCACATTTAAATGAAGATGCGTAGCAACATAGCGACCTTTTTTCACATGACCATCCACGGACAAAATCTCAATTGAAAACGGCTCATCGGATAGAAATTTTACATGTGTTACGCCAGATTCCTCCTTGACCTCTTTTTGTGCTACATGGTGCAGATCAGCATCGCCATCCGCATGACCACCAAGCCACGCCCAGGAATGATAGATGTTATGATATGCCATCAACACGCTCTTTCGGTCTGGACTTACTACCCACGCAGATGCCGTCAGATGGGCAACCTCGTTTTCTCTTGTGAGAATGTCCATTCCACTTTCAAACCACTTTAATAAAATCGCTTTGTCGCGTTCTTCCTGCTCGTTAAACGGCGTAAAATTTTGAATTTGCTGTTCTAATTTATATAGCTTTTCTTTTGTTATTTCCTTTGTAACCTCTTCCATTGGCATATTCCTTCTCAGATCTTACTTGCTGTTTTTCCGGAAATACCTAGCTCTGTCATCTGAACTGGATCCATGATCTCGTCCATCTGCTCTTTTGTGAGAATGCCTTTTTCGATGATCAGTTTACGCACGGATTCCCCTGTCTTAATCGCTTCCTTTGCGATCTCTGCTGCCTTCTGATAGCCGACATATGGGCAGATCGCTGTGATAATGCCGACGCTGTTCTCCACGAAATAACGGCAGCGGTTCTCGTTTGCTGTGATACCAATTACACAGTTGTCCACAAAGGTCTGTACCGCATAAGCAATCGTATCAATTGACTGGAATAAGCAATGAAGTCTCCACGCCCATGCGGTGCATAGCTCCTATGGACGTGGTATCTGAAACGGAGCTTCGCTCCGAAAAAATATCACG
>CAVCXB010000185.1:0-5792 GCA_963605535.1 Wujia chipingensis | reverse complement strand
ATCTGCTGACCATTGGGGAGATCAACGATATGTATACGGAGATGCAGAGGGATGATGAGGGGCACAATATGATAGCAAGTCAAATCGATTTTGATCGATTTTAATATGTGTTGCTAATACAGATGTGAATAGGATCTCATAAAAATAAGTCAGAACAAAAGGTGGAATATCAACAATTAAGCCTTGCTATTTCTGTGCAAAATGACATATCGCGTTTTCGGTTTTTGCCTTAAAATCATAAATAGAATAAACATTAAAAATATTATTCATAGCAGATATATAAATCTATTTATGGAGGGGATAGTAACATGAAAAACAGAATCTTAAAAACAGTTGTTGCAATTTCCATGTCAGTTTTGCTGTTTGGAACAACGGCATTTGCGGCACCTAAGACCATGCCGGATGGTAGCGTATTTGATTCTGATTATTATGCGCAACAGAATCCGGATGTTGTAGCTGTAATGGGAACAGATGAAAGTGCATTATACCAACATTATAAAGTATATGGTCAGAAAGAAGGAAGATTACCATATGCCCCCACTACAGTAGGTGTGACAGAACCCACAGTAGTTTCTACTAAGCAATATAATACAGGGTGGGTGGCATATGGATCAACGCCGTTGATTTCTAATGCATTGAGTGCTGCAATCAAAAATACTGTTATGACATTGCAGAATAGAAGTGATGGAATAATTATTATGACTGAGTCCACTGATGCTAATTTCATGGATGTATATACGCCTACGAGTGCTATTAAAGATCAAAACGGAAAAGATTTGGCAGGAAAATTCTACCTAAATTCAGTGGCTTCGATGGGAGCAGGAACAAGAGTACTTTGTGTGAATGATGGTTTTATTACTATTTATCAATATGGCTTAAATGGCCCTTCTGGTACATTGTGCGCGTGTGAGATATTTTTTGAAAAAAAGTAGGGGCTTAGGTTTAAATAAAATATGATCTAAAAGATAGAAAAAGAGTCGAGCAATCGGCTCTTTTCTTATGCTCATTTTCGGGAAGGAGGGAATCGGATGGCTGGCAGAATCCAGGGTATCACGGTGGAGATCGGCGGAGATACCACGAAATTGCAGACGGCCTTGAAGGGCGTCAATACAGAGATCAGGAATACACAGAGCCAGCTGAAGGATGTGGATAAGCTCCTGAAACTGGATCCGGGAAATACGGAGTTACTGGCCCAGAAGCATCGGCTTTTAGGTGATGCGGTCAAGGAGACGAAGGAAAAACTGGAGACATTGAAGACTGCGGCAGAACAGGCGAATACAGCTCTGGCCAATGGGGAGATTACCCAGAGTCAGTATGACGGCTTGCAGCGGGAGATTGCGGAGACGGAGGCGAAGCTAAAGTCCTTGGAGGAGCAGGCCAATCAGTCTGCAACGGCTTTGCAGAAGATTTCTGCGACTGGTGAGAAGCTGCAGACAGTGGGTGATAAGGTCTCCGGTGTGGGAACAAAGCTTCTGCCGGTGACGGGTGCAGTAGCGGCTGCAGGTACCGCGGCGGTGAAGACGGCAGCTGATTTCGAGTCCGGTATGAGCAAGGTATCTGCAATCTCCGGGGCAACAGGATCGGATCTGGATGCGCTTTCTACGAAGGCCAGAGAGATGGGTGCTAAGACGAAGTTTTCTGCTTCTGAGGCAGCATCGGCAATGGAATATATGGCCATGGCCGGTTGGAAGACCGAGGATATGCTGGGCGGCATTGAGGGTGTCATGAACCTGGCGGCGGCTTCCGGCGAAGATCTGGCTACCACATCGGATATCGTGACGGATGCGTTGACGGCATTTGGGTTGACGGCTTCTGATTCCGGGCATTTTGCGGATGTGTTGGCGGCGGCTTCCAGTAATGCCAATACCAATGTGTCCATGATGGGCGAGACCTTCAAGTACTGTGCGCCGATTGCGGGATCCTTGGGATTCTCTGTAGAGGATACGGCGGAAGCCATTGGACTGATGGCCAATGCCGGAATCAAGTCCACGCAGGCAGGTACGTCTCTTCGTACCATCATGACGAATCTTTCCAGTGATTTTACGATTGCGGGACAGAACATTGGTGAGGTAACCATTGCCACCACCAATGCGGATGGCTCCATGAGGGATTTGTCGGATATTCTGGCGGATTGCAGAGTGGCTTTTTCCGGACTGACAGAGTCGGAGCAGGCGGCTGCGGCGGAGTCATTGGTTGGAAAGAATGCCATGTCCGGCTTTCTGGCATTGATGAACGCCGGAGAGGGAGACATTAACAAGCTGTCATCTGCTATTGATAATTGTGACGGTACGGCACAGAGCATGGCCGATACCATGAATAATAACCTGGAAGGTCAGCTCACCATTCTGAAATCAGCATTGGAAGAGCTGGCCATTTCTTTTGGTCAGATACTGCTTCCGGCGATCAAGAATATCGTTTCCTTTCTGCAGGGCTTTGTGGATGTTTTAAATTCAATGCCGGAAGGGATGAAACAGACGATTGTTACCATTGCCTTGGTAGCGGCAGCATTGGGGCCGGTGCTGATCGTGGTGGGAAAGGTGATCTCTGCTGTAGGAACGATCATGACGATTCTGCCGAAGGTGGTGGGTGTCATCAATACTGTGAAGACGGCTTTTGCGGCGCTGAATGTGACCATGCTGGCGAATCCGATCACTCTGATCATCGCAGCTATTGCGGCACTGGTGGCAGCTTTTATTTATCTGTGGAATACGAATGAAGAGTTCCGACAGTTCTGGATTCAGCTGTGGGAGAGCGTGAAGCAGACGGCGATCCAGTGTTGGGAAGCAATTTCTGCATTTCTGACGCAGGCATGGGAAGCAATCCGGAATACGGCGGCAAATGTATGGAATGGCATTAAAGATTTCTTCTCCAGTATCTGGGCAGGAATCCAGGGTGTTTTTACCAGTATGGTGACGGCTATCAGCGGCTTCCTGAAAGGAGCATGGACGGCAATCCAGACCATGACGAGTACGATCTGGAATGGGATCAGGAACGTGATCTCCAATGTGACGAATGGTATCAAGTCCACGGTGACTACGGTCTGGAACAATATCAAAAACACGGTGACGAATCTGAGCGACGGCATTAAGAATGGAGTGAGCAGTGCATTTAATGCCATGTGGAATGGCGTGAAAAATACAGTTTCCGGGATTTATAACACGATCCGGGACGGCTTCGGCAATGCTGTGGATTTTATTACCGGGCTGGCTTCTGCTGCTTTCAACTGGGGCGCAGATATCATCAATGGCATTGTGAACGGCATCCGCAGCTGCATCAGTGCGGTGGCAAATGCTGTGTCAGATGTGGCCAACACCATCCGGTCTCATCTGCATTTCTCGGTGCCGGATGAGGGCCCGCTGACGGACTTTGAGTCCTGGATGCCGGATTTTATGGAAGGACTGGCGCAGGGGATTGAACGGAGCCGGGGATTGGTGAAGGATGCAGTGGACAGTGTGGCGCAGGATATGGTGCTGTCACCGAAGATGATCGTAGGGCAGGCGGTTGCCGGTAGAACGACCGCAGCTTATGGCAATGCAGGCTACGGCAGTGCTGTTTCCGGTGCTTCCGGAAGTGATCGGGGAAGCCTGATCTCAGCAATCCGGGAGGCGGTCAGCGGCATCGGCTTGGGCAGTGCAGGTGAGGCCGGAGACATTGTCATTCCGGTATATCTGGGCAATCAGCTGTTGGATGAGGTTATTGTGACCGCGCAGCAGAGAATGAATCTGAGGAGCGGAGGAAGGTGAGTTTGCTTTTGATGCAGGAAATTTACGGAAGGGGTGAGTAATATGGCATTTTTTCAATATCTGATTTTTGATGGGGAGAAGCTGCCGCGTCCGGATTCCTATGATGTGGAGCTGAAGGATGTGGAGACGGATTCCGGTGGGGAGACTGAAGCAGGCACCACACAAAGAGATGTGGTGCGACACGGCGTGGTCAGCATTCCGGTCAGCTTTTCCGTGACGAAGGCATGGCTGACGAAGCTTGGGGCTTATGCGAAGAAAGATAAGATCCAGGTGCAGTATTTTGATCCGGTGACGGCGGAGCTGGTCAACACGGAGATGTATGTGGATGGATATAAGGCGAGTTTGAAGAAGGACACCAGTTATAAAGGACTGTGGACGGTGAGCTTTACGCTGAGGGAGATGTAGAAACGGAGGTGAGGCGATGTATCCGGTGTCGGAGGCTTTCCTGCGGGCAGTGCAGGAAAATACGAGAAGCTATTACTGGACAGGGAAGATTACAACCAAGACCGGAGCGGAGCATGCGTTCGGGGCGAAGGATATCGTTAAGGGCAGCGGATATATTACCAGGCAGTGCTGCGGCAGCACGGAGATCGAACTGGGGACGGTGTATGCGGCGGAGTTGGGGATCACGCTTTTCAGCGACATTGACAGGTATACACTGGAGGATGCGCAGCTGTCGCTGCGTTATCATCTGAAGCTTCCGGACGGCTCTGAGGAAGAGGTACCAATGGGGATCTTCGAGGTATCGGAGGCGAATCGCCTGATCAAGTGCCTGGAGATCAAGGCCTATGATTATATGCTGCGCTTTGATAAAAGCTTCAATGGCTTCGAGACAGTTGGAACGGCCTGGGATTTCATCAACCTGTGCTGTCAGACCTGCAAGGTGGAGCCGGAGCAGTCAGAGGAGGAAATCAAGGCGATGCCGAACGGCAGCGAGGTGCTGTCGATCTATACGGAAAATGATATTGAAACCTGCCGGGATGTGCTGAGTTATGTGGCTCAGGTCCTTGGTGGGTTTTTCTGTATCAATCGGAGCGGCAAGCTGGAGTTGGTGAAGTATGGCACGGAGCCGGTAATGACAGTGGCGCAGAGGCACAGGTTTTCCTCCAGCTTTTCGGATTTTATCACGCGATATACGGCGGTCAGTTCTACCAATAAAAAGACGGAGACTGCCGAGTATTATGCCCTGGATCCGGATGATGGGCTGACCATGAATCTGGGCGTGAATCCGCTCCTGCAGTTTGGATTGAAGGAAACCAGAGAGATGCTTTGCAGGAATATCCTGAATGATATTTCTGTGATCCGGTATGTGCCCTTTGATTCTGCAACGATCGGGAATCCCGCATTGGATCCGGGGGATGTGCTGAAGTTTTCAGGTGGGCAGGCAGACAGCAGTGAGATCAGCTGCATTACCAGTATCCAGACGAAGATCGGCGGCAGGCAGACCATCAAGTGTGTCGGCAAGAATCCGAGACTGGCGCAGGCGAAGTCGAAGAATGATAAGAACATTTCCGGACTGATCAATCAGATCAATGAGACGGCCTCCAATGGAAAGTTGGGGATCCATACTTTTACCAATGCCAGTGCTTACAGCATTGCAGATACGGATGTGAAGATCATCAGCATTCAGTTTGCGTCTGCGGAAGAGAACCATATGCAGTTCCTGGGCGAGGTGGTCATGGATGTGCAGGCGGATGCAGTGAGCCGGAGCGCGGAGGCAAAGGGCACGATTGTGGTGCCGATTCCGGAGAACGAATCGGGGAGTGACAGTGAGAGTACGATATCAGCTGCATCTGAGAGCAGTGGCACGGCGGAAAGTGGCGCAGATGCTTCATCTGGGAGCAGTACAGCGGCAGCGGAAGATGTGGCGAATATCGTGGAAAGTACAGAGGCTTCCGGCAGCACGGAGGTATCGGTGGATGTGGCTCTGCCGGTGGTCTGGACAGAGGACGGACAGGCGCAGTGTTATGTGACCTTTGAGTTAAATGATGAGATGATCGAGCCGTTTCATCCGGTGGAGACCTGGCATTCCGGAAAGCATGTGCTGTT
>CAVCXB010000184.1:0-5916 GCA_963605535.1 Wujia chipingensis | reverse complement strand
TCCTTCAGTATAATGTATTATAGTGTTTGACACAAGCCCACCCGTGAACAGTAACCATTTTCCAGATACATACTCTTCAGCAGACGAATTCCTGTCGCTGTCCGAAAAATATTGGTACACGCGTTTTTAATCATCTCCGTTGAGTACCCACTTTCACCCGCATTTACCAGAAAATCGGCTTCCAACAAAATCTGGTAATCCATGCCATCCACCCCTGTGTAAGTGTGATGATGCGTCACCAGCCATTTGATACGCTCCACATCTAACGCTCCAACCGGCAGTTCTGCAAAAAATGCATCTACCAATGGCGCACTTTCCTCCTCCTGATGCTTTCCACTCGCATTGCCATATTTTTCTCGGCATAGCGGACAGGAAATATCATGAACAACCGCCGCAAACTCCAGAATCTCCTGCGTCTTCTCGTCTAATCCTTCCGCCTCACCGATATTTCTTGCAAATGCCCATACCTTCAGGAAATGGTTGATATCGTGGATATTTCCCTTATAAAAATCAATCATTTTTTCAGCTGCCGTTGTAACCATCATAAATTTCTCCTTCCTTTATCCTCAAAGAATTTTTAAGCAATCTCCTCGCCTTGCTACATTCCATTTGATATGATTATACCGCAAATTACCTATGTTTTAAAAGGCGAAATTGAATTTTTTTATTCCATTGCTAAAAAAACACTCATGATCAACAATTCTTTCCAATCTTTCCAATTTAATATTCAAAAAGAAAAAGCGTATCCACCAGTTTCTTCTTACAGGTACGCTTTTTCTTCTCTAATTTTTATTGAATTCTTATCTTATCGAATCTTTTTCAGCCACATGTAGCCATACGCCGGAATGTTCACTCCCGCTGCCTCCATGGTTCGTCCAGTCAGCAAATCGCAATACAATCCGTCGCGCTCATTGATCCACGCAGTCTTATCAAACTCGCTAAAGTTAAACAATCCGTACATCTTATCTCCATCGTAGTAACGACCTATGCAAAGAACACTCTTATCCCAGGTCTCTACCGTCCAAGTGTCCGCATTGCTCATAAATGCCTTCTCGGACTTACGAAGCTTCTCCAACTGATTCAGCTTTGTAAAGATCTGGCCCGGAATCGTGGTCGGATCATCACACTTTGCCGCCTCATCCCAGTTCATCGCGCCACGGTGAACATAGCGAGAATCTGGTGCCTTGTCCGGATCATCGCGGTATGCATAATCATTTAACTGACCAATCTCATCGCCGCTGTAAAGCACCGGAATTCCAGACTGCATAAACATGTACGCATGAAGCATCACATCAAAGCGAATGGCCTTCTCAAGTGCTTCTGCATCATGCTGGTAACTTGCCTTTTCGATACCACACATGGAAGCCGTCGTTCCACAAAATCTTGCATCGCCAGTCACCGGATCCTCATTGTAGAGAACACCGCGGCTGTTGCTATGGCCCTCATAGCCTCTGAAATAATCATTCAAATACTGCTTGTGAGCGCGCTCCTGAATGCCCTCCTGCTGCAAGGTTGCAAAATCCAGTCCCCAGCCAATATCATCATGGCAACGCAGATAATTTAAGAAGACATAATCCTTCGGAAGACGATTTACAATATCAAGCTGCTTCTTTAACAGGCTGACATCTCTTGTCGCTACCGTATGCCATGTTGTTGCCATCGTGGTAACATTGTACAGCATATGGCACTCCGGCTTCTCCACCGTTCCAAAGTACGGAACTACCTTTTCTGGCTCCATTACAACCTCGCCCAGAAGCAAAATGCCCGGGCACACAATCTCACTGATCAGTCGCATCATGCGCACAATCGTGTGAACCTGCGGCAGATTTCGGCATGTCGTGTAGAGTTCCTTCCATATATATGGTACCGCGTCGATACGAATAATATCAATTCCTTTATTTGCCAGATAGAGGAAATTGTACATCATCTCATTAAAGACAATGGGATTCTGATAATTTAAATCCCACTGATACGGATAGAAGGTTGTCATAACATAGTGATTGATTTCTGGCAGCCAGGTAAAATTGCCCGGCGCAGTTGTCGGGAATACCTGCGGAACGGTCTTTTCATACTCAGACGGAATGACATTGTTGTCAAAGAAGAAATAGCGACTCATGTACTCGCCGTCTCCCTGACGCGCCTTCTTTGCCCACTCGTGATCCTCAGAAGTATGATTCATGACAAAATCCATGCACACGCTGATTCCCTTCTCGTGGCAGGCACCGGTCAGATTCTCAAGATCCTCCATAGAACCCAAATTTTCCTGCACCTTTCGAAAGTCAGCTACTGCATAACCGCCATCGGAACGACCCTTTGGCGTATCCAGAAATGGCATCAGGTGAATGTAATTGACATTATTTTTCTCCAGATAATTGAGCTTTCCCTGTACGCCCTTCATATTGCCAGCGAAATTATCAATATAGAACATCATGCCCAGCATATCATTCTTCTTATACCAGTTCGGATCGGCTTCGCGCTTATCATCCAATGCCTTCAGCGCGCTGCTTCTCTCCTGATAAAATTCCTGAAGATGACTGCAAAGATCCTCAAACATTGCGTTATTTCCATATAATTGCATGTAAAGCTCATGAAGCTCATCTTTTTTCTTTTCAAAACGTTCTGTATATATCTTCTCCATTGTATTCCATTTCTCCATATTCATATCTGTCGTTTGATCATTTTTTGCTTGCGTGTGTGTTGTTTGAATATTTGTTGTTTGAGCATTTCTCATTTCGGTGTCATTTTCTTTTCTGTCGTTTGCTCTCACTTTCTTCTCTCCTTTTCCTTTTTCATTAAATGAAAAGGGATCCAAAACACTTTGTATTGGACCCCTTAAGATAAAACATATTCGTAACTCAACCCTTAACTGCTCCGGAGGTAACGCCCTCGACGATGAAACGCTGCAGGAACAAATATAATACCAGAATCGGCAGCATTGCAAGCAGCAGAGCGGCCATTACCAGGCCCATATCCGTAGAGTAAGTTCCGTAGAATGCCTGTGTTGCAATCGGAAGTGTGTATAACTCTTTACGTCCGAGTACAAGGCTTGGCAGAAGGTAATCGTTCCAGAATGCCATCGCATCAATAATTGCTACAGTTGCAACGGTTGGCTTTAACAGCGGGAATACGATTTTCCAGTAAGTCTGCCATCTGCTGCAGCCATCCAGAAAAGCTGCTTCCTCAAGCTCCATCGGAATATTGGTGTGGATTGCACCATGGAACATGAAAGTTGCCATAGAAAGTGAAAATCCAATGTGCATCAGAATCAAAGTAACACGGCTGTTTAAGATACCGAAGATACCACCATATAAAGATACAAGCGGGATCATCAAAACCTGAAACGGAATAACCATGGACGCGATCATTAACGTGAACAGCAGCTTACATGCCTTCCAGTTGTTTCGTACAATTACAAACGCGGTCATCGCAGACAACAGAATCGTTCCGATTGTAGAAACGGTCGTGATCAACAACGAGTTGGTAAAGGATGTTCCAAAATTCATCTTCTTCATTGCATCAGAGAAGTTTGTCACGATAAAGCCATGAGAACCAACCAGTGCCATCGGGTCTGACATAATGTCGCCCTTTGTCTTAAATGAATTGATAATAACCAGAATAAATGGGAAGATGAACATCAGAAACAGGAGAATTAAAACAACCATAATAATGGCATGGCTAATTTTCTTTTTCTGTGCCGCTTTTTTATTTTCTTCCATTATGCTGCCACCTCCCCTTTCTTACCAATATAAACCTGTGTCACACCTACGATTGCGCAGACGATAAACAGTACAAGAGCCTCAGCCTGGCCTAAACCATAATTCTTATAAGTAAATGCCTGATTGTATACGTGCATTGCCGCCATTACAGAAGAGTTGAATGGCTCGCCCTTTGTTAAGGACAGGTTTACATCGTATACCATGAAGCATCTGGTGATTGTAAGGAACAAGCACTGTACAAAAGAAGCTCTCATAAGTGGGATGATAATGTTAATCGTTGCCTGGAAATTGGTACAGCCATCAATCTGTGCTGCTTCCTTTAAGCTCTTCGGTACACTCATAAATCCTGCAACGTAAATCAACATCATATAACCGGCATACTGCCATACCGAAACGATAACCAAACATGCCATCGCTCCGCTTGGAGTGGATAACCATGAATTTGAAAGTGCTCCGATGGAAAGTGACTTTCCAATGGAAACAAATGCTCTGTTAAATACAAACTTCCATACATAACCAAGAACAATTCCTCCAATCAGGTTAGGAACGAAAAATCCCGCTCTGAAAAAGTTCTGTCCCTTGATGCCGCTGGTAAGAAGGTATGCAAGGAAAAATGCTACCACATTTACCAAAATAACGGAAATAACTGAGTAGATAACCGTTCTTCCAAGTGCCTGCCAGTATGCAGTATCCTGGAAGGTTGCGATGTAATTTGCCAGACCAACGAATGGCTTTTCCTTTGAAATACCATCCCAGCTTGTGAAGGTCAGGTACAAACCGTAAAGAAACGGAACAATTACTACCGCTGCAAACAGTATAGTGGAGATGCCTGCGAACATCAAGTACTGTTTTACCTTGTAACTTGTCGTATTCCTATCCATAATCAAGTTCCCTTTCTCTGTATTCTGTAATCATCCCGATTCTCACAATAGCATATGCATTCCGGATAATTACCTGTTTTAATAGTAAATTTCGAGGCTGTCCGCCGCCTGTCATCAGCAAACAGCCTCTATATAGGCGATGCTTTTTTCTATTTATATAGATGTACAAAAGCATCATTTATCAATTAAATGGTGTACTCAGTGTTCTACAACGTCAGTAGACTCCCAGTAAGACTCAACCTCGGAAGCCAACTCTTCGCGGTCAATCTGTCCTGCCAGATACTTCTGGAATGTAGCACCGCAAAGTGAATAATGATCATCTGGAAGATAATTGTAGTTACCAATCAGAGCATCATTATCAGCATACTCCTTAACAGACTTTCCGAGCGGATCTGCTACTTCATTCTCATTGTTGGAGAATGCCGGAACCAGTGCACAGTCATCTGTAATAAATGACTGTCCATCCTCGTCATATACTAACCAATTCAGGAAATCCAGTGCCGCCTGACGCTGCTCATCGGTCGTATTTTCAGAAGAATCGATCATGAAATACTTAGAACCGCCGCCTACAAGCATCTCATTGGTGCCATCATCCATATTCTGCGGAATCGGCATCATACCCATATTCTCAGAATAATCATATGCATTGATTACTGACCAGTCCCAGTTGCCACCAAACATGAATGCAATCTCACCTTCAGCGAGCATCATCTCCGTTACTTCACGCTCTGCTGAAATTGCTGAATCCTTTGCGTAGTTATTCTCAATCATAACATCCAGAAAATCCATCAGAGAATTGAACTTCTCATTGTTAATCAAATCTGCCTTGCCTTCGTGCAATTGTGTAATAAATTCATCTACATCTGTCTGCTCCTCATATACCTCTGGAAGCAAGTGACCTGCTAATGACCAGTCCTCCTTCATAACTCCGGTAGGTGTCTCCATTCCACCTTCCTTAAGGGTCTCGATCAGTTCCTTGAATGAATCCAGAGTCTTGTAATCTTCCGGATTGAAAGTTTCGCCCGTAATTGCCTCGATTGCATCTGCATTGTAGATCAAACCACGAGCCTCGACACATACCGGGAAACCATTAATCTGATCATCAATTCCGATTGCATAATTTGTATCCTTTACCCAATCCTGATCACTCATATCAATCGCATGATCCTCTGCCAGTGAATAGATATCCTTTGCATCTACCATAGACAATGTATATGGATCGCCAGAAGAATATTTAGTTGCCAGATGAGCAGCTACAGTATCACTGGAGTAGTAAACCTCAACGTCTACGCCGGTCTCCTCAGAATACTTTTCTGCCA
>CAVCXB010000183.1:0-5920 GCA_963605535.1 Wujia chipingensis | reverse complement strand
TTTATTTTGACTGGTTCTCAGGCGTTATGCAGGCATTCATTTTCTGTATGCTGACGATCATGTATATCGCAAATGCCGCAGAGGAAGGTTAAGAAAGAAGACGATCGCTCAAAAAGCAAAAATGCAAAAAAGTTAAAATGCAAAAATGCAGAAAGCAAAAATAGTATTCACAAAAATGGCATTCACAAAAATGCTGCTAACAGGAGGAAAAAAGAATGGATTTTACAGTATTGGCTAAAGGTATTGCTCTTGCAGGCTGTGCAATCGGTGCAGGCTGCTCCCTGATCGCAGGTATTGGACCTGGTATTGGTGAAGGTAACGCAGTAGCAAAGGCACTTGAGGCAATCGGACGTCAGCCAGAGTGCAAGGGTGATGTTACAAGTACCATGCTTCTTGGTTGTGCCGTTGCAGAGACCACTGGTATTTACGGTTTTGTTACCGGTCTTCTTCTGATCTTCGTTGCACCTGGTATGTTCATGAACTTTTTAGGTTAATCGACCAGGCAGAGAAAAATCAGAAAAAACGTACACAAAAACGTACAAAATGTACGCATTGAAGTTTGAATTCTGTCAGCCAATGAAACGTGGCCAGAATTCAGGAAAGGCATGGTTGACACATGAAGGAAGTACAGGAACTGGTAGGAATTGTGCCGTGGACATTCGTTGCACAGATCTGTAATTTGTTTCTGACTGTTTTTCTGATGAAGAAATTCCTTTTTGACCGTATTAATAAGGTAGTGGAGGAGAGAAAGCAGATGGTGGACTCTCAGATTGCAGATGCGACAAAGGCTAAGGAAGAGGCTCAGTCGATGCGCGACCAGTACGAGGCAAGCATTTCGGGTGCGAAGGATGAGGCAAGACAGATCATTGCCGATGCCCAGAAAACGGCTACTGAGAAGAGCGAGGCGATCGTCGCTGACGCGAAGAAGGAAGCTGTTGCCCTCAAGGAGAAGGCATCTGCCGATATCGCTAAAGAGCGCAGCGCTGCATTCCAGCAGATGAAGTCTGAGATCGGTGACATCGCCGTATCCATTGCCGGAAAGGTCATCGAGAAGGAAGTGAAGGAAGCAGATCATCAGAAATTGATTGATGAGTTTATTTCAGATGTAGGTGAGGCATCATGACAAAAACCGGAAAGCTATATGGAGACAGCCTGTATGAGTTAGCGCTTGAAAAAGACAGGGCGCAGAGCGGATACAGCAAGGAGCTGCTTAGCGAGCTTGGCATTGTAAAGGCGCTGTTTGCTGAAAATCCGTCTTACATCCGGCTGCTGCAGGAACCTTCCATTCCGAGAAAAACAAGGCTTGGGCTAATCGATAAAGCATTTGGTGTCCAGGCAGATGAGTATCTTGTGAATTTTTTGAAGCTCCTGTGTGAAGAGGAACTTTTGTCCGAGTTTTCAGGCTGTGAGGAAGAATACAGGCAGCGATTCCAGAAGGATCACAACATTGCCGAGGCACACGTTGTCAGCGCTGTTGCACTGAGCAAGGAGCAAAAGGCAGCGCTCAAGGCAAAGTTAGAGGAAGTCTGGAAAAAGGAAATCATACTGGTCACAAAGACCGATCCAAGCCTTATGGGCGGTATGAAAGTAGAAATAGAAGGACGGCAGCTGGACGGAAGCGTCCGCAGCCGATTGGAGAGACTGCATAAGCTGATGGAGCAGTAAACATTATGAAAAGAAAGAAGCATATGCAGAAGTGAGGACGAACGAATGAATCTGAAACCAGAAGAAATCTCCAAAGTCATTCGAAGCCAGATTAAGTATTATTCGAATGCATTGGAGCAAAGTGAGATTGGCACTGTTTTGACAGTCGGCGACGGCATTGTGCGTGCGAGCGGACTGGCAAACTGCATGGCAGGTGAGCTGCTTGCATTTGAAAACGGTGCATATGGTCTGGCTCAGAACCTTGAGGAAAACCGTGTATCCGTCGTACTGTTAGGATCGGATGACGGTATCAGCGAGGGTCAGACTGTTAAGAGAACCGGAAAGGTAGTGTCTGTGCCGGTAGGTGATGCACTGCTTGGACGTGTTGTAGATGCACTTGGACAGCCGATTGACGGCAAAGGACCGATTTCGGCAACCGAGTACCGCCCGATCGAGCGCAAGGCGCCGGGTATTTGCGATCGTCAGCCGGTTAAGGAGCCGCTTCAGACCGGAATCAAGGCAATCGATTCCATGATTCCAATCGGAAGAGGACAAAGAGAGTTAATCATCGGAGACCGTCAGACTGGTAAGACTGCGATCGCCGTTGATACAATTATCAACCAGAAGGGCAAAGGCGTAATTTGTATCTACGTTGCCATCGGACAGAAGCGTTCTTCTGTTGCATCCATTGTATCCGAGCTGGAGAAAAATGGTGCGATGGAGTACAGCATCATCGTAGCGGCAACCGCATCAGACGCCAATGCATTAAAGTATATTGCACCATATTCGGGCTGCAGTATGGGAGAGTATTTCATGGAGAATGGCCGTCACGTGCTGATCATTTACGATGATCTTAGTAAGCACGCAGAGTCTTACCGTGCACTTTCCCTTCTGATTCGTCGTCCACCGGGCCGTGAGGCGTATCCGGGCGACGTATTCTACCTGCATTCTCGTCTGCTTGAGCGTGCATCCAAGCTGTCAAATGAGCTCGGAGGCGGCTCTCTTACTGCGCTTCCGATCATTGAGACACAGGCAGGTGATGTATCTGCTTACATTCCAACGAACGTTATTTCCATCACAGATGGTCAGATTTTCCTTGAGACGGAGCTGTTCCACTCTGGTATCCGTCCGGCTGTAAACCCTGGTATTTCCGTATCCCGAGTTGGTGGAAACGCACAGATTAAGGCGATGAAGAAGGTTGCCGGAACACTGAAGTTAATCTATTCTCAGTACCGCGAGCTGCAAAGTTTCGCACAGTTTGGTTCCGATCTGGATGCCGATACCAAGGCGAGACTGGCAAAGGGCGAGCGTATCGTGGAGATCTTAAAGCAGCCGCAGAATTCCCCACTTCCAGTTGAGAAGCAGGTTGCGATTATCTACGCCGTTGTCAACGATCTGTTGGCAGACGTTCCGGTAGAGCGCATTCACGAGTTTGAGGATGGCTTAAACAATGAGCTTGATATCGACCGTGACGGCAAGGCAGCGATGGAGACCATCCGCCGTACTGGCGCATTAGACGATGAGGCGAAGACACAGCTGGAGAGCTGCATTAACAGTTACAAGGCGAAGTTCTTACAGTAAATAAAGGAGAGTTTGTATGGCTGGAAATCAGAAAGCAATCAAACTGAGAATCAAGAGCGTACAGAGTACGATGCAAATCTGTAAGGCAATGGAGCTGGTAGCGGCGTCGAGACTTCACAAGGCAAAGGAGCGTGCGGACAACAGCCGCCCTTACTTTGAGGCATTGCAGGGCACGTTGGCAGAGATCGCAGCTGAAAATATCGACATGATGTCCATTTACACGAAGGCACCAAAGAGTGAAGACTGGTGCTTTATCGTGATCGCGGGCGACAGAGGCTTTGCGGGCGGCTACAACAACAACTTGTTCCGCCTTGCAGAGGAGCAGATGGAAGGCCGTGAGGCGTGCGTGCTTCCAATTGGAAAGAAGGCACTGGAGCATTTTTCAAACCGCAAGGTGCCGATCGTTACGGATGCATTTCCGGAGGCGGGCGACATCTCGGTTGCAGACTGCTTCGAGATCGCAAATCTTGTGTGCCGCGGCTTTAAGGAGGGCGGTTTTGGCCATGTGGCAATCGTGTATACAAATTTTGTAAACATGATGACACAGGAACCAAAGATTATCCCGTTACTTCCATTGCCGGACATGAAGGCGCTTCGCCCGAAGGATGCACCGGAGGCGAAGAAGCGTCAGATCATCTACGAGCCAAACAGCGAGGCCGTGTTCAATGCCATCGTGCCAGAGTATCTGGCAGGTCTGATCTACGGTGCTATGAGCGAATCCGTAGCCAGTGAGCTTGCATCCCGCCGAATGATGATGGATGCGGCGACAAAGAATGCGCAGGAGATGATCGATAAGCTGAACCTCCACTACAACCGCGTTCGTCAGGCCGGTATTACGCAGGAGATTACAGAGATTGTTGCAGGCTCAGAGAGCTGATGAAAGGTGAATATATGAGTGAGAGACATGTTGGCAAGGTAGTTCAGGTAATGGGCCCTGTCCTGGATATCCGTTTCCAGGAGGGGGAACTGCCGGAGCTGCTTCATGCCATTGAGATTGAAAATCAGGGCAGCAAGGTAGTCGCAGAGGTTGCCCAGCAGATCGGCGACGATGTTGTGCGCTGCATTGCAATGAACTCTACCGACGGTATGGTTCGTGGTGCAGACGCAGTTGACACTGGCGCACCGATCAGCGTTCCAGTCGGCGATGCGTGCCTAGGAAGAGTATTTAACCTTCTGGGCGATCCGGTAGACAATAAGCCGGCTCCAACAGATGCAGAGCGCTGGAGCATTCACAGACAGGCGCCATCCTACGAGGAGCAGATGCCGACCACCGAGATTCTGGAGACTGGTATCAAGGTTGTTGACTTGATCTGCCCATACGCAAAGGGTGGAAAGATCGGTCTGTTTGGCGGTGCCGGTGTAGGAAAGACCGTACTGATCATGGAGCTGATTCACAACGTAGCAACTGCTCACGGTGGTACATCCGTATTTACCGGAGTAGGTGAGCGTACCCGTGAGGGAAATGACCTTTACGGTGAGATGCAGGAGAGCGGCGTTATCGGAAAGACAGCCTTAGTTTATGGACAGATGAACGAGCCGCCGGGCGCACGTATGAGAGTTGCACTGTCTGGTCTTACAATGGCGGAGTATTTCCGTGATGTGAAGAATCAGGACGTGCTGTTATTCATTGATAATATTTTCCGTTTTACTCAGGCAGGTTCCGAGGTATCCGCGCTGCTTGGACGTATGCCGTCCGCAGTAGGTTATCAGCCAACACTGGCGTCTGAGATGGGTGCGCTGCAGGAGCGAATCACTTCCACGAAGAAGGGTTCCATCACTTCCGTTCAGGCCGTATACGTGCCAGCGGATGACTTGACCGACCCGGCTCCAGCTACTACCTTTACCCATCTGGATGCGACCACGGTTCTTTCTCGTGATATCGCAAGCCAGGGTATCTACCCGGCTGTAGACCCGCTGGAGTCCACGAGCCGTATTCTGACACCGGATATGGTTGGCCAGGAGCACTATGAGGTCGCAAGAGCGGTTCAGCAGATTTTGCAGCGTTATAAGGAGTTACAGGATATCATCGCCATCATGGGTATGGATGAGCTGGCAGAGGAGGATAAGCTGGCAGTAAACCGTGCGCGTAAGGTGCAGCGTTTCATGTCACAGAGCTTCTCCGTTGCCGAGCAGTTTACCGGTATGCCGGGACAGTATGTTCCGCTTAAGGAGACGATTCGCGGCTTCCGTATGATCATTGACGGTGAGTGTGACGATATTCCGGAGAGCTGCTTCCTCTTTGCAGGTACCATTGACGATGTATTTAAGAAGGCAGGAAAGGCAGGCACTGTATGAACACATTCCACTTGCGCATTGTGACGCTGGACGGAAAAGTGTTTGACGATCAGGCATCGCAGGTCTTTCTGCGCACGATTGATGGGGATGTGGCGATTCGCGCAAACCATATCAATTATTGCAGTGGAATCGGCATGGGCGAGGCACATGTGACGCTTGCAGATGGCCATGAACGCTATGCGGCTTGCATTGGCGGCATGGTTTCGATGCTTGGCGGTGAGTGCCAGGTGGCCGCGACGACTTGGGAGTGGAAGGAAGAGATTGATGAGGAACGCGCTAAGAAGGCGAAGGAGCGCGCCCAGGAACGTTTGAATCAGAAGAATCTTTCCGATAAAGAGCAGAGAATTGCCGAGGCAAAGCTGCGCAGAGCACTGGTTCGGCTTCATGTAACGAACGAAGA
>CAVCXB010000182.1:0-5965 GCA_963605535.1 Wujia chipingensis | reverse complement strand
ATCCTCTTGCAAGCAAGCTTGCATCGGCTTTCTGACCTTTTGACCCTGGTATCTTATACATATTTTTCGACAAGCACACAAGTAAATCCAAGATCTATCTTTGGCAGATTCTCTTCCTTTTGCTCTGTTTCCTCCTTCTTTGGCTCATCCCTGTGTACCTCATATACAGCCGGGCTGACATCCGGGTTTGTCACATAACCAAGCTTATTATAAAAGCCTGCCGCACGATCCTGACTATTGATTACGATATGTTTCACTCCGTTTTCAAGAAGCCACTTCTCTGCCTCCTCTATAAGGACACGTCCATATCCGCCCTTTTGCTTCTCGCGCACGACGCAGACGCGCTCGATCTTTCCTACTTTCTCCATCGGATAAACCAGCCGGCATCCGGCAATCGGCTTATGATCTTCTACGAGTATCACTGCCTCAATCTCATCCTCCGGGGTCTCTTTTCCAAACTCAATCTCAATCGGGATGTTCTGTCCAAAGCAGAATGCATCCGTGCGAATATAATCATATGCTTTGTACAGCCACTGTGGTGCTCCCTTTGTAATACGATAAATTTCCATAATCACTTTTCCTCCATGCCTTTTTTATCTGTCTGATTTACAGCATTCCGCCTGCACCGTGAAGTTCCTCTGCTCTGTGGCAGGCAACCAAATGACCACCCGGAAACTCCTTTAGCTTAGGCTTTTCATTTTTGCACTTTTCCGTTGCAAACCGACATCTTCCTGCAAATGGACATCCCTTTGGGCAGTCAATCGGACTTGGCACATCTCCCTCTAAGACAATGCGCTCTCGGACATTTTCTTCGAGCGGATCCGGTGTCGGTGCTGCCGAAATAAGTGCCTGCGTATACGGATGAAGCGGATTGACATAAAGCTCCTCTGCTTCTGCAATCTCCACCATAGACCCCAGGTACATAACACCCACACGATCCGAAATGTAGCGAACCATTGACAGGTCATGTGCAATAAATAAAAGTGTCAGACCAAGCTCACCCTGCAGACGCTTAAGAAGATTGATAATCTGTGCCTGAATCGAGACATCCAGTGCAGAAATCGGTTCATCACAGACAATAAACTCCGGATTCACGGCAAGTGCACGGGCAATTCCCGCTCTCTGACGCTGACCGCCGGAAAATTCATATGGAAAACGTCTCGCATGCTCCGGATTCATTCCAACCAGATCCATCAGCTCATACATGCGCGCATCCATCTCCTCCTTGCTGCCCATGTGATGGATCTTCATACCTTCCTTGATAATGTCTCCAATCGTCATACGCGGATCAAGAGAAGCATATGGCTGCTGGAAGATCATCTGTACCTCTCTGGTATATGCCTTTGCTTCCTTTCGTTTCAGCTTGTCAATGTCCTTTCCCTTATAGAGTGCTTCACCGCCGGTCGGCTTATAAAGGCGGACAAGCGTGCGTCCGAGTGTACTTTTTCCACAGCCCGACTCTCCTACCAAACCAAAAATCTCACCCTTTTTGATCTGAAAAGTGACATCATTGACTGCCTTGAGTTCTCCGTCAGCCACCTGAAAGCTTTTCTTTAAATGACGGATATCAAACAAAATTTCTCCACTTTCCATCGCGCCGTCCTGCCTTTCTTCTTTTTTCTAGTTCTTGGCTTTTGCCTATTTATAACGATTCAAAGCCTTGCAAAATTGCTTGCATCGGCTTTCTGACCTTTTGAACCTGGTATCATATCTATCATATCATTTTTATGACAAACTGCGCTCCGGTCTTACCGGACAATCCGGATCATTTAACCAGCAGCGGCAGCAATGACTTTCCGAAATATCGGTTTGCGGCGGAAGATGATCCTTGCAAATCTGCATTGCGTACTCGCAGCGGTCTGCAAATGGACATCCCTTCGGCGGCTTTACCAGATCCGGCGGTGTTCCCTCGATCGAGACAAGCGTTCTGCCCTTTTTCTTATTCTTTCTGGAAACGGAATCCAATAGCCCCCACGTATACGGGTGCTTGGAACGATAGAAAATATCCATAACCGTTCCGCTCTCGACAACCATTCCGCCATACATAACAGCAACATGTTTTGCAATATTTGCGACAACACCGAGGTCATGTGTGATGATAATAATCGATATATTTCTGGTCTTTTGCATTTCCTTCATCAGATCAAGAATCTGCGCCTGTACCGTAACATCGAGCGCAGTCGTCGGCTCATCCGCGATCAGCACCTTGGGGGAACATGCCATTGCCATGGCAATGACGACACGCTGTAACTGACCACCGGAAAACTCATGCGGAAACTGATCAACACGTCGCTCCGGATTTGGCAGCTTTACCATGCGAAGCAGTTCAATTGCACGCTTCTTTGCTGCGTCCTTCGAGATTTTCTTTCCATCTGCGTCAGTTTCGTGACGTCTGAGAACCTCCATAATCTGACTTCCGATCGTCATTGTCGGATTCAGCGCGGTCATCGGCTCCTGAAAGATCATGCCGATCTTATTTCCGCGAATTTTCTGCATTTCCTTTTCGGAAAGCTTTAATACATCGACGCCATCTGCGAGAATCTCACCGCTCTTAAACTCGGTAATCTCTGGATTGTGAAGCCTCAGAATGCTCTGCGCTGTTACCGATTTTCCACAGCCGGACTCACCGACAATCGCCAGTGTATCTTCCTCGCCCAGCTTTAAATTCACACCTCTTACGGCCTGAACCTCACCTGAATAGGTATAAAAGGATACCCTCAAATCTTTTATCTCTAACATTGCTTCCATCCTTTCCGCTTCTTTTACCACATATTCTATCATGACGGACTTTTCGACAAACAGTCTGCACGCCAAGCCTGACCGCTTCGCTTTACGGCATTGGCGTCGCAGATGTTTGCTCTCGAAGTCCTGTAACCTGTCAACGCTCTTAAGTGATCACTTGCGCATCTGCGGGTCGAGTGCATCGCGAAGACCATCTCCGAGAAGATTGAACGCAAGCATCGTCAGCGCAAACACAATTGCCGGTGTAAAGAACAACCACAACGAACCTGGAAACTGGCTGGAACCAAGCTGAAGAAGATTGCCCCAGCTAGCCTCTGGAATGGAAATTCCAAGTCCCAAGTAGCTTAAGTACGCCTCTGCTCCGATTGCACCCGGAACACTCATTGTATAGTTGACCAAGATTGGTCCAATGGTATTCGGAATCAAATGCGTCTGTAAGATGCGCCATTTGCTTGCGCCAAGTACCTGTGCTGCCTGTGCATATTCATTTTCGCGAAGCGAAAGCACCTGTCCTCTGACGAGTCTTGCAAGTCCAGTCCAACCGGTGACGCACAGTGCAATGAGCAGTGTTCCTACACTTCCATTTAATACGGTCAATAACAAGATCATAATGATCATCTGCGGAATTGACATAATCACATCAATGATTCGCATCATGATCATGTCGACCTTGCCGCCTACATATCCGGCGATTCCGCCGTAAATAATACCGACAACCAGATTGATTGTCTCAGCCACAAAGCCGATGATCAGAGAAATTCTGGTTCCTCGTACAAGACGAGTGAGCACATCGCGTCCTAAATCGTCGGTTCCAAACCAGTGGCCTCCGCCCGGTGCTTCAAGCGTATGCATCAAATCCGTCTTCTGATAATTTGGAAGCACAATCGGTCCAAATATTGCAACTAGAATAATGAAAATGATAAATCCAAGCGAAATCATCGCTGCCTTGTTCTGCTTTAGTGTTCGGATGACGCCCTGTGCGTAGGTGAGTGACACTCGATTGATACGCTGGCTTGCCTTTACGTCTTTGGGAACTCTCGTAAAATCCTTTACAAATGTTTCTTCCATATGGTTTGCCTTTCTATTTTAATAGAATTATCCCATTTCTGCGATTTCAGTGTTTTCTATGATTTTGATTTTACTGTTCAGATCATCCGATTATTTGCAATTCCATAATTCAGTTTATCTTTTTCCTGACAGGCGTACTCTCGGATCAATCACACAGTAGAGAATATCAACTGCAAGCATACTTAAAACTACGAAAATCGAATAAAAAATGGTAAGTCCCATCGTAAGTGTGTAATCTCTTGCGGTTACGCTGTTTACATAATACTTTCCAAGTCCCGGAATGGCGAACAAATTTTCAATAACAAAGGAACCCGTACAGATCGTACCGACCATTCTTCCAAGCACGGTGACAACCGGCATCATTGCGTTTCGCACTTCATGCTTCCAGATGATTGCAGAATTGGAAATGCCCTTGCTCTTTGCAGTCTTGACATAATCCTGTCCGATCACATCGAGCATAGACGAACGCATCAGCCGCGTGATCGTTGCAATGGAACCTAGTCCTAATGTGATCGTCGGCAAAATCGTATATCGAAAGCTCTCCCATCTTGAAATTGGAAACATCTGCCATGAAGTGTGAAATACATTTTTAATCCATGAGGAAAGCCACAGTCCAAACACACACTGCATCAAGGTTCCCAGCACAAAGCTCGGTACGGAAATTCCAATAATCGCAACAATCGTTGAAAAGCGATCCAGCTTTTTGTTGTGGTGAAGTGCAGCACCGACACCCAGTAAAATTCCGGTAACTGCCGCAAATGTAAGTGCCCGTAAACCAAGATCAAGCGATACCGGGAACGCAGTCTTTATAATATCTGTAACACTTCGGTTTGTATACGTTATGGAGGTTCCGAAATTGCCATGGATTATATTATTTAAATAGACAAGATACTGTTTCCATAACGGCTTATCCAGACCGTAGTTTGATTCCAGCGCTGCCAAAGCCTCTGCTGTCATGTTGTCATTTCCTGTCGTAAATGGTGTTCCCGGTATGCTGTGCATCAAGAAGAACGTAACCGTTATGACAACGAAAATGGTTATGACTGCGATTCCAAGACGCTGTAGAATATACTTTTTCATCGGCTGTCACCTGGCCTTCCTTTTGTTACTGTGATTGGCTGTCAAAGTGTCCTCTGACAGCCTGCTCACTTAATTTCTTTGAATTGGTCTTATTCCTTGACTTTATTCTCGAATTTCTTTGAATTATTCTTCTTATTACTTAATCTCTGCAAAGTAGGTGTCCAGATATGGAACTACACTTCTTCTGATTACGCCATCTACGCGATCCGATACTGCATAATACTGAGCGGTGTAATACAATGGTGTGACTGCTTCATCTTCCAGAAGAATCTTCTCAGCCTCGCCAAGTGCCTTTGTTCTCTCATTCTGATCCGTCTCATAAACGGCCTTTACATAGACATCATTGAACTCCTCACTTCTGTAAAGTGCCTCGTTTGCATCCTGTGCATTCTCATAAGTGCCAAGGAAGTTTGTCGCATCATCGAAGTCTGCGCCCCAGCTCGTCAAAACTACATCGTAGTCATAACTCTTTGTCTTTGTCTTTACAGAACTCGAATCGAGTGTCTCTACCTCTACCTTGATGCCGAGTTCTTCCTGAAGAAGCTGCTGCAATGCACCTGCCACAGAAGTAAACTCATCGGTATTTCTCGTAAGAATTGTAAAATTGATATCCGATGCTTCAATTCCAAGCTCCTGTGTTCCCTTTGCCAGAAGTTCCTTTGCCTTATCCGAATCATATGTATATTCAAGTGTAGAACCAACGGCATCACGGAAAGTGGTATCACCTCCAGAAAGTCCAAGCGGAACAAATCCGTCTGCCGCTGTGGATGCATTCTTTAATACACCCTTTACAAGTGTCTCTCTGTCAATCGCACTCGAAATTGCCTGACGGATATACTTGTTTGAAAGGTACTCATTTGACATGTTGTACTTTAAGTAGGCAGAACGGCCATTGTTATAGGAAAGAGCCTCATATCCCGCTGACTGAATGGTGGACAGACGCTGTGCGGAGAAGTCCACGATATCAAGCTCACCGTTGATGAACATATTTACCTGTGCGCCCTCATCCGGAATCACGTATACATTGACCTGATCAATTGCAATGTTGTCGGCATTCCAGTAATATGGATTCTTC
>CAVCXB010000181.1:0-5981 GCA_963605535.1 Wujia chipingensis | reverse complement strand
ATCTCGCTGACTACATAAGTCTTATGATGCGTCTCAAATGTAACCGGTGAGCAGCTTTGCTTCGGCGGAACGGTGATTTGACGGATAATGGTCATAAGAAGCTGCGTCAGATATGCCTTCTGCATAAAGTATTGGCCAACCTGATTGCTGTAGCGTTCAGAGATCATGCGCAGGCATAGATTGGTGATATCCTGCCGTACAATTCCATCTGTGTGCAGAACTGGAGTCCTTCCCGGAAAGTCCAGACAGTTTGGCTCCATTCCCTTAAAGTGAAAATTTGAGAATGAAGTAAAGAATAAAATGGCAGGATTGTCGCGAACCGTCATCACAGTTCGGTGCGGGGTATGAGGTGGAACACAGATAATATCACCGGATGAAAGCGGAAATGTTGTGCCATTCAGCCAGATTGCCATGTCGCCAGAAAGCACGATGAAAAGTTCAGGTGCATCATGTGTATGCGAAGAATTTGATTCTGTCACCGTGCGTTTACCGGCAAAATATAGGGTTGGATTTAAGTCAGAATAAGTAATGTCATACGTATCACACACAGTAAATAAGCCTCCTCCAAAATTTTTAAATGTACAAAAAACGATAAAACCTGATTTGATTATTATACATCACTTTTCGAGAAAAGTACATTTTATTTTTGAAAGATTCGAGTAACATGAAATTTGATTGTTACAGTTCACGCGTCATGCGAGCCGTCCTGGTAAACTGAGACGAGAAATCGCATGCTTGCATGAAGCGAACCTCGCGCAAACACGAGGGGACAGATCAGCAGGATGAAGGAAAAAGTCACCATTTTAGAAAAGGAGGAGGGAAAAATGGGACCAATACGCTGGTTTTTATCGTTTCTGAAAAAGTACCGCGTAAGAATGATCGTGGGATTGATCTTAGTGTTTGTCACATCACTTTTGGTTTTGATCAATCCGCAGATTTCCGGTATGATTGTGGATGAAGTCATTGAGGGGCAGCATTACGAAAAGCTTGGAATGCTGCTGCTTATCATGGTTGGCGTGACGCTTGTGCGCTCGCTGCTGCGATTTACATTTTTGATGTGCTTTGAGTCATCCAGTCAGGGACTTGTCTACGATATGAGAGAAGAAGCATATCGTAAGCTGATGAAAGAGGACTTTAACTTCTTCAACAAAAACCGCACTGGAGATCTGATGTCAAGACAGACAGGTGATATGGATGCGGTGCGCCATATGGTTTCTCACGTGATTTACTTTGGCTTTGAGAATATTTTGGTATTTTTAATGGCGCTTGTTATGATTTTTTCAGTAAACGTCAAGATGGCAGTCTGTATGCTGATTGTACTGCCGTTTACGCTGACCGTGACGCTTAGCCAACGAAGCCATATCAAGCCGGCATTTGACCGTGTGCGAGACTGCTTTTCCAGTCTGAATGCATTTGCGCAGGAGACGATCGCCGGAAATCGCGTGGTAAAGGCATTTGCAAAGGAAGATTATGAACTTGAAAAGTTTGACCGAGAGAATGACGGCTATCGTGATGCACAGTTGAATGCATCCTCCATCTGGATGAAGTACATTCCGATGTTTGAGGTGCTTTCCCAGTGCTTAACCATCATCCTTATGATCATGGGCGGATTTATGGTAATCGACGGCGAGATGACCATCGGAAACATGGTAACGGTCAATGGTTATCTGTGGATGTTAAACAGCCCACTGCGTCAGGCAGGATGGATTATCAACGATTTGCAGCGTTTTCTCACTGCGATTGAGAAGATTTATAAGGTCTACACGACAGAGCCGAATATCAAGCAGCCAGAGCATGTCGTAGAAAAAGGAAAGCTGAAAGGAAGCGTTACCTTTGATCATGTCAATTATTACACAAATGATGACACCGTATTGAAGGATATCAGCTTTCATGTAGAGCCTGGTCAGACAGTCGGAATCATTGGCGCGACCGGTTCTGGAAAGTCATCGCTTGTGAATTTAATCTGTCGTTTTTATGATGTCAATCAGGGCCGTGTGCTTGTCGATGACATTGATGTGCGAAACTTAAGCCTTCAGACGCTTCGCGGAAATATCGGCATTGCGATGCAGGATGTTTTCTTATTCTCAGATACAATTGAGGGAAATATCGCCTACGGCAATCCGGACTGCACGTTTGAGCAGGTCGAGGCAGCAGCAAAGATTGCAAATGCAGATGAATTTATCCGCGAGATGCCGGATGGATATGATACGATTATCGGTGAGCGCGGTGTGGGATTGTCGGGCGGACAGAAGCAGCGAATTTCGCTTGCGCGCGCCATTTTAAAGGATCCGTCCATTATTATTCTGGATGACACGACATCTGCGATTGATATGGAGACAGAAAGTCTGATTCAGAATGAGTTAAAGAAGGTGGCAAAAGATCGCACGGTATTTATTATCGCACACCGTATTTCTTCTATTATAAATGCGGATCAGATATTAGTCCTGGATAATGGCCGTCTCGTAGAGAGGGGAACGCATCAGGAACTCCTTGCGAAGAAGGGATATTATTCTACTGTATTTCATCATCAATATGGTGAGTTTGATCGTTTCAAGAAGGTACGCGCAGAAAAGGGAAGGGGTGAGGCATAATGGCACGCAATAAATATGACGTAGATGAGACACTCGAAACCAAATTTGACATGAAGCAGATTCAGCGACTGTTTGGCTATGTGGGCCGTTACCGCAAAAAGCTCATCATGACCATTCTTTTGATGCTCTTTTCTTCTGCACTTGGCATGGTAATTCCGGTGCTTATGCAGCGTGTTATGGATATTTACATCCCAAACAAAGATAAAAAAGGAATCCTTTTGATGGCAGCACTGGCAGCAGTGATTATTCTTGCGACAGCATATATTCTTCGCATCAAGATCAAGTGGACATCCGAGATCGGACAGGGTATTATTCATGAACTGCGGCGAGAGTTGTTTGTTCATCTGGAGGAGCTTCCGTTTTCCTACTACGACAGCCGCCCTCACGGAAAGATTCAGGTGCGTATCGTAAACTATGTCAACAATATCAGTGATCTGCTTTCAAATGGTATCGTAAACACAATCACGGATTGCTGTTCGCTGTTTTTTATCTTAGGATTCATGTTCTACTACAGCGTACCGCTGACGTTAATCTGTATGTGCGGTCTGCCGATTCTTCTTGCCATAGTACTCTTTGTCAAGAAAAAACAGCGCCGGGGCTGGCAGCTGGCAAGCAACAAGCAGTCCAATCTGAATGCATATATTGCAGAGAGCATCAACGGTGTGCGTGTCACACAGGCGTTTGTACGTGAAGATAAAAACCTAGGTATTTTTAATAACCTGAGCGGAAGCTACCGTAAGGCATGGATGAGCGTTATCAAATACAACTTTATGATTGGACCGACGGTTCAGTTTATCTCGATTCTGGCGACAGCAGTTGTGTACTGGGTCGGCATTCACTGGATTATGGGCGGCAGTGATATCATCAGTGTCGGTGCGCTGACAGCACTGACTACATATATCAGCCAGTTCTGGAATCCGATTAACACGCTTGCTTCCTTCTACAATTCACTTCTGACTGCAATCTCCTATCTGGAGAGAATTTTTGAGACAATCGATGAACTAGTGAATGTAAAGGATGCGCCGGGGGCTGTTGAGATGCCGCCGATCAAGGGCGAAGTGGAATTTCAGCATGTCGTGTTCTCTTACGAGCCTGGTGTGCGCATCTTAAATGATGTAAACTTTAAGGCAAACGTTGGAGACAGCTTCGCAATCGTAGGGCCAACCGGAGCCGGAAAATCCACGATCGTCAATTTGATCAGCCGTTTCTACAACATTGATTCCGGTAAGATTTTAATCGATGGAATTGACATTAACAGTGTCACGATCAAGTCGCTTCGCAAGCAGATGGGCGTTATGATGCAGGACAGCTTTATTTTCTCCGGAACCATCATGGACAACATCCGTTACGGAAACAGAGCGGCGAGTGATGAGGAAGTCATTCGCGCAGCAAAGACGGTCTGCGCACACGACTTTATCATGAGCATGGAAAATGGCTATCAGACACAGGTGAATGAACGCGGAAGCCGTCTGTCAGCAGGACAGCGTCAGCTGATTTCCTTTGCAAGAGCGCTTCTTGCAGATCCGAAGATTCTGATTCTCGATGAGGCAACGTCGAGCATTGATACAGAGACGGAGTTGCTTCTTCAAAAGGGTCTTCAGGAGCTTCTTAAGGGACGAACCTCCTTTATCATTGCTCATCGTCTTTCTACTATTAAGAGTTCGAGCTGCATCATGTATATTGATCAGGGAAATATCCTGGAGAAGGGAACGCATGACGAGCTGATGGCAAAAGGAGGCTGCTATAGGGAGCTGTATATGAGCCAGTACGCGTTTCTAGAAAAAATGTGAGTTCACAGGACGCCCATTCACAGAAACGCTCGCGACCAAAAGGGTCGGAATAAGGTGATAAATGTGCCGAAAGTGATTGCTTTTGGCACATTACTTTTGTATAATAGTGCTGTAATTAGAGATTGGCAAAACAAAATCGGCAAGCCAAAAAATATACGTAAATGAATGGAGGATTCATTATGTTAGTAAACACAAAAGCAAGAGTCGGTGTATTTTCCATCGCCTTAGGTGCATATCTTCCGCAGTTCCCGTCACTTGTACCGGAGTTTGAGGCTCAGTATGCAGCATTCAAGAAGACCATCCCGGATACCGTAGACATCGTTGACGGTGGAATGGTTACCACAAAAGAGCAGGCTATGGAAGCAGGAGACAAGTTCCGTGCAGCAGATGTTGATCTGGTATTTCTTCAGATGCTGACCTACGCAACTTCCTACAACATGCTTCCGGCAATCCGTGATCTGGATGTTCCGGTTGTTTTAGTAAACGTTCAGAAGCTGAAGGCTCTGGATTACGAGCATACCGATATCGCGTCCTGGCTAGGCGAGGGTTATGCATGCGGCGCTGTAGGCGAGGCAGTTGCAGACCTTGAGAGAGCTGGAAAGAGACATGCCGTTATCACTGGCGTTGTTGAGGGCGGAGATCCGGCTGTTCAGGCAGAGATCGAAGACTGGTGTAAGGCAGCTCAGGTAAGAAGAAGATTCCGTGATACCAACATTGCACAGATCGGAAGACCGTATCCGGGTATGATGGATCTGTATATTGATGAGACAAACCTTTACAACAGAATGTTCCTTTACACCAAGCAGTTTGACTGGGAGAAGATGTGGGCAATCGCAGATGATGTGACCGATGAGGAAGCTATCCGCGCAAAGGCTCAGGATATTCTGGATACCTTCGAGATCGAGGGCGGCGGCACCATCGAGAAGGTTTGGGATATGGCAAAGTATGTTGTTGCATTCGAGAAATGGGTTAAGGATGAGCATCTTGGACTGATCGCATCCCACTATGATGGATTTGCACAGGGCAAGGCTGGAGTTCTTGACAGTATGCTGATCCCGGCATTCTCCATGTTAATCAAGCAGGGAACCGCTTGTGCCGTTGAGGGTGATATGAAGGTTGCTATGGCAATGAGCATCTTAAAGACCATCTCTGGTACCGGACAGCTTTCCGAGATGTACTCCATCGACTTCAACGATGACATCTGCATCATTGGTCATTCTGGAAGTGGTGACGCAGACATCTCTGCAAAGAAGCCAACCATGAAGATCGTTAAGGTATTCCACGGAAAGACTGGCGGCGGCTATCTGACTCAGTTCTATCCATACACTGGCCCAGTTACCTACTTGGCAATTACCCAGGATGCGGACGGACACTTTAAGTTTGTTGTTGCAGAGGGTGTAAATGAGGAGGGACCGATCCTTTCCTTCGGTGATACCAATATGAGAACACGCTTCACCTGTGGTGCAAGAGAGTTTGTAAACCGTTGGAGCGAGGCTGGCCCGACTCACCATATGGCAGCTGCTACTGGAAGACATATTGATACCATCTTAAAGGTAGCAAAGATCTTAAACGTTCCGGTAGAGATCGTTACCAGATAAGA
>CAVCXB010000180.1:0-6029 GCA_963605535.1 Wujia chipingensis | reverse complement strand
AAAGTCTGTGCCTTAAAAGGAAAAAAGACAGAACAAATGTTTTGATGGCTTGGTGGAAATTCAGTAAAAGAAAAAACGAGAAGTTTACTCGTCAGAGCTGTCCTCTTAATTTCCTACTTCCTATTTCCTCCCATATGTGTTATAATCACTCTGTATGGTTTCTGTAAAAAGAATGTAACTATATTGAATGATTTCACGTTGCCTGCATAACAGGCAGGGGAGAGATGAATATGGAGAAAAAAACTAAGCCGACCGAAACGGTACCGGAGCCGGACGGATTGAAGAATACTTCCACAGTGTCAGACATAGATCGAAGGCGAGAGGAGAAGGCGAAGCTTCGTGAGACGCAAAAGCAAAATGCAGTGAAGGTGCATGGCAGTTTGAGCGCATACATGAATTGGCCGCTGCTGGTCTGCATCGCACTTTTGATTCTCAGTATCGTTGTTACGATGATTGACTGGATGGCGGGCGTGGCAGCGAGTGCCTGTTCGATTGTTCTGATTGTAGGCTTGATGGTACTCTCAATCTATTACCACCGCAGAATCAACAGCGACATGGTTGGATTCGGTGCAGGATATGCCCAGATTCAAAAGCAATTGCTTCAGGAGATGGAGTTTCCATACGGTGTGGCAGATGAGACAGGCAGACTGATCTGGATGAATCAATCATTTAAACAGATTGTACAGCTGAATAACAATTCACACAAAAATCTGGCAGCGTTGTTTCCGGGAATTGATCGACAGTTTCCAAAAAATCAAAAGATTGTGAGGATCCACACGCAATATCTCGATCGAAAGTATCAGATCACGATTAAAGGTGTGTCGATCCGGGATATCGTGGATACTGTAGTTGATGAGGAGGATCAGGGCAAGAATGCACCGCTCATGTACGCAGTATATCTGTCAGACGAGACCGAGATGCTTGGCTGGAAACAGAAGGTTGAGGACGAAAAGCTTGTTGCGGCACTGATTTATCTGGATAACTATGATGAGGCGCTGGATTCAACGGAGGAAACGAGACGTCCCCTTCTGTCTGCGCTGATTGATCGTCAGATTACAAAGTACATCAGTGCTTATCACGGTGTAATCAAGAAGCTTGAGAATGATAAATATTTTGCCATTGTCAGCAATGAGCATTTGAAAGAAATGCAGGCAAATGATTTTTCACTTCTTGAGGATGTCAAGACAATCAGTATCGGAAATACGATAAATATTACGATCAGTATTGGACTTGGAATCAATGGCGGAAGCTATTCCAAGAACTATGACTATGCGCGTATGGCAATCGACATGGCGCTTGGTCGTGGAGGCGATCAGGTTGTCCTGAAAAATCAAGATGAGATTACCTATTATGGCGGTCGCACACAAAGTCAGGGCAAGAATACGCGTGTAAAGGCGCGTGTAAAGGCACAGGCACTGAAGGAATTGATCGAGGCATCGTCTGATGTGCTGATTATGGGCCATTCAATCAGCGATGCGGACTGCATCGGTGCCTCTGTCGGTATCTATCGTGCCGCCAGAACATCCGAAAAGGAAGTTCATATCGTACTGAATACGATTGCAAACAGCATAAAGCCACTCTTAAACCGATTAGGTGAGGAAGAAGAGTATGGAAATAAGCTGTTTATCAATAACGAAACGGCAATTCAGAATATCACTGAGCGTACGCTTTTGATTGTGGTGGATAACAACCGCCCGAGCAGAACCGAGTGCCCGGAGCTTTTAAAGCTGGCGCAGCATGTGGTAGTACTGGATCATCACCGTCAGTCGCGCGACTGCATTGAGGGCGCTGTGCTCAGCTATGTGGAGCCGTATGCGTCATCTGCCAGCGAGATGGTGGCAGAGATTTTGCAGTATTATTCGGATTCGATCCGAATTCGTCCGACTGATGCCGATGCGATGTATTCCGGAATTGTTGTGGATACGAACAATTTCATGAACAATACCGGAGTGCGTACCTTTGAGGCCGCAGCATTCTTGCGGAGAAATGGTGCAGATATTACGAAAGTGCGAAAGCTTTTCCGCGATGATATGGAAGATTACAAGGCAAAGGCAGAAGCCGTGCGTGAAGTGGAGATGTTCCATGAGCGCTACGCGATCAGCGTATGTCCGAGCGATATGACCGGCAATCCGACGGTCATTGCGGCACAGGCGGCCAATGAGCTGCTTGGCATTCGCGGCATCCGCGCATCCTTTGTGATGACGGAGTATGAAAATATGATTTACATCAGCGCCCGTTCCATTGATGAAGTCAATGTACAGACCATCATGGAGAAGCTTGGCGGAGGCGGCCATATGAACGTTGCCGGTGCACAGCTTCGCGATGTAACGCTCGGACAGGCCAGATGCATGTTGAAGGATGTGCTGATGGCGCAGGAAGAGAAGGGCGATGAGGTGAAGGGCTAAATCCGTTACCGTTCGCAAAGTCCATTTGGGATATGCACATTGTGTCACGGACACGGCATGCGAATTGTAACAAAAACATTATAGAGCAGCAAATGGAGGAAAAAAGAAATGGAAGTAATTTTATTACAGGATGTAAAGTCACTTGGAAAAAAGGGTGAGCGTGTAAAGATCAACGATGGTTACGCAAGAAATTTTGTAATTCCAAAGAAGCTTGGAATCGAGGCAACTGCGAAGAATTTAAATGATTTGAAGCTGCAGAAGGCAAATGAGGATAAGATCGCAGCACAGAAGTTAGAGGAAGCAAAGCAGTTGGCAGCAAAAATCGAGGAAAAGCCGGTTGTACTCAGTGTTAAGACAGGTGAAGGCGGCAGATTATTTGGTTCTGTTTCCACAAAGGAAATTGCTGTTGCATGTGAGAAGCAGTTAGGTCTTGAACTTGATAAGAAAAAGATGGTTTTACCGGAGCCAATCAAGGCTTGCGGTACGATGATTGTTCCAGTTAAGCTTCACAGAGAAGTGACGGCAAAGCTGACCGTTAAAGTTCAAGAAGCATAATTATGAAACATGAAACACGGAAGAGGCATGAGTGAAAATGGAAGAGGCATTAATAAAACGGGTACTCCCGCATAATACAGAGGCCGAGCAGCTAGTGATCGGCTGTATGCTCATGGATAAGGAAGCCATCTCGGCTGCCAGTGAGATCATCCATTCCGATGATTTTTACGGACGGCAGTACGGTGCCATGTTTGAAGCAATTACCGAACTTTATAATGAGGGAAAGCCGACGGATCTGGTGGCGGTTCAGGAGCAGTTAAAGACAAAAGATGTGCCGCCGGAAAGCTATAGCATCGCAGCATTCCGAGAGCTGCTGAATATGGTGCCGACTTCCGTGAACATCCGTTATTATGCCAATCTGGTATACGAGAAGGCGCTGCTTCGTCGTCTCATCCGAATCAACGAGGAGATTGCAAATGACTGCTACATGGAAAAAGAGGACGTCAACACAATTCTCGAATCCACAGAAAAGCGCATTTTCGGTCTGCTCGAAAATCGAACGACAAGCGATTACGTGCCGATTCGCGATGTCGTAATCAATGTCGTAAACAAGATCGAGATTGCATCCCGAAACCACAGCATGGTAACAGGTCTTTCCACCGGCTACACCGATCTGGATCGTCAGACCTCCGGTATGCAGCCGTCTGATTTGATTTTGATTGCGGCACGTCCTTCCATGGGAAAGACGGCATTTGTCCTTAACTTAGCACACAATATGACCATAAAAGACAAGAAGACGGTTGCGATTTTTTCCCTTGAGATGTCAAAGGAGCAGCTGGTAAACCGTTTGCTGTCGATGGAGTCGCGAGTCGATTCCCAGACGCTTCGTACTGGAAATCTGTCTGACAGCGATTGGGACCAAGTCGTAGAGAGTTCTGGTGTCATCGCAAATACAAAGCTATTGCTGGACGATACGCCAGGTATTACCGTGGCAGAGCTTCGTTCGAAATGCCGCAAGTTTAAGCTTGAGCATGGTCTTGACTGTGTCATGATCGACTATTTGCAGTTAATGAGCGGAAGCGGAACCAGAAAGGGCGACAGCAGACAGCAGGAGATTTCTGATATTTCCCGTTCCTTAAAGGCGCTTGCCAGAGAGCTGAATGTGCCGGTAATCGCGCTGTCACAGCTGTCTCGTGCCTGTGAGACAAGAACGGATCACCGTCCGATGCTTTCCGATTTACGTGAGTCCGGTGCGATCGAGCAGGATGCGGATATTGTAATGTTCCTTTATCGAGATGAATATTATAATAAGGATTCGCCGTCAAAGGGAATCACAGAAGTTATCATTGCCAAGCAGCGTAACGGCCCGATTGGGACGGTTGAACTTGTATGGATTGGTGATCTGTGTCGCTTTGGAAATAAGGAATATACAGCGTCATAAATATAAATAAGGGAACATCATAAACATCATAGATTAGTAAAAAAAGATCAGCGAAGATTGGAAGAAGATTCCACTCGATCACTGATCTTTTTTGTGTGAGCTTATGCTTACGCGTATAGGGATGATTCTGGGTTTGGGATTATCGTTCTCATATATTTAATAGAAGGAAAGCTTCACGGCAAGCAGCTGTTGATTGGAAAAATCATAGCTCACTAAGTTACAGCCGGCGGCATGCATGTTAATGAAAGACTGAATCCAGCTGTTATAGGATGCAGCTGCTTCACTGTAATCGGAAGCACTTTCAAAGCGAATCATTACGAGTCCTTCACTTCCAGATTCCCACACATTTTCAGCTTGGGCAACGAAGAGTGCTCTCGCGCGGTCAAGGGCGGTACCAGATGCCGGATTACTGTCCGGTGTGTCGGCGGATATCCACAGACCGGACTGAACATGGTAATTGAGATCCCAGCGTGTGGTGGCAGGATAGCCGCGCCTCTGGTAAAAGTCATCTGCCGGGTATGGATCGGATGCGATTGTGGATTCTGGTACATTGAAGTAGGCATAGCACAGTGGCTGCTGAATACCATCATTTTCGTTGTCATCATAAGTCGGATCCACGTTATAATCAAAATCACCGATATGAGCAATTACCCATGCGTGTGTGCTTCCGGTGATGACGGAGCTTTTAATGCCGAGGCTTCGAAGTCCCCAGACAAGTGCCTTGGCGCGTCCATCGCATTTTGCCTGTCCGCCAATGAGGGCACCGTAGGCACTCTGACAGTTCTCAGCCTGCGTGGAATAGACGCAGTTTTCAATAATGTAATTGTAGATCGTAAGCTCAGCCTGATAAGCGCTCTGACCAGAGAGTGCAGCCTGCCAGTTTTGAATCAGCGCATTTATGGCAGCAGTCTGTGCGTCAAAGGTTTCCTTTGAGAGCGTATACTCTGGGGAAACGGAAACAACAAGGCCGAGCAGATTCGAGTGCTCCACCCAGCGCGAGGATAGCTGTAACAGCTCAGGACACTCATTTGCTAGAAGATGCATTAGGTCGCTGATTTCCTCTGAACTAGTGGCAACAGGAAGTGCAATTGTGTCCTCAAAAGCTTGTATGCCAGCATAGAGTGCTTGGAAGTTTTCTGCTTCATCTGATTCCAATGCAGACAGATAATAGCTGTAATCGGCGTACAGAGGCGTAGAAGAGGTGGCAGTGAGATCTTCTGTGACAGAGGAGACAGAAGGAGACAGATCTGCGGCAGACGAAAACAGGGCATCTTCGCTTCGCTGTCCGATGACATCGTCTAGGAGTTCGTGGTAGGTGGTAAGACCTGTGCGAAAATAGGAGAGCGGTGTCTGGGCAGAAGTGCATCCACTGATCGTCAGGCAGGAAAGAATCCAAAGAAGGCCAAGCGATAAAAAATGAAGTAAGCGTTTCATAATAGTTTTCGTAATCCTTTTTCTTTTCGTGAGAATGGGGCATAGAACCCCGGAAAATTTTCTGCATCAGTATTATACCACAAAAAAATTTAGAAGCAAGAGGAGAGGCTGTTTTGGTATTGCTCCGTGAACGGTAGCTTTATCACCGCAAAGTTAAGTACACGAAAAAAAGGAAGTCTAACGACTTCCTTCAACTAAGAGCGCGAGACGGGATTCGAACCCGCGACCCTCGCCTTGGCAAGGCGATACTCCAC
>CAVCXB010000179.1:0-6114 GCA_963605535.1 Wujia chipingensis | reverse complement strand
ATGGCTCATCCAAAAGAAGAATATCCGGGTCTTCCATGATCGCCTGTGCAATGCCAAGGCGCTGGCGCATTCCGAGCGAATATTTTCCTACGTGTTTTTTGCTGTCTGGATCAAGTCCAACTATGCGCATCGCATCACGAATTTCTTCATCTGAAATTGTATGATGTATCATCGTCAAAAGCTTTAAGTTTTTAAACCCTGAATATTCCGGCAAAAATCCTGGATTTTCTATGATTGCTCCAATTCGATCTGGCATACTGATATCTTTTCCGATCACCTTCCCGTCTATTTTTATACTACCAGATGATGGGCTGACAAAACCGAGTATCATTTTCATCAGCATTGTTTTTCCGGAACCATTTCGTCCAACTAATCCATAAATCTGTCCTGACGCAAGCGTCATTGAAATATCAGAAAGAACAGTTTGTGTGCCAAATGTTTTTGTCAAATTTTCGATTTCAAGCATATCCCTTTACACCTCCTGCGTCAAAAAACCATTGAGTGAAATCCATTTCGCCGTTCGGAATATCAAAATGAATAGTAGAACTACTAATACCGCATCCGCGGCTGCCACAAATGGAATGCTGATAAAATGATTTGCCGCTAAAATATTTAACTGCTCAACGCTTGTCCAGCTGACAGGAGAAAACGCCAGTATCCAATAATCGTTCGGCCATGCCGCCCACACTAAAATTGGATCAAGAAATACAAGCACGCCTGCAATTGCCATTCCCCACACCACATTCCTTCTTAGCAGACTAATCCAGTACATGAAAAGCCCAAGAATTGAAAATGAAATCCAGACCGACACAAATGTATACAGCATCGCGCCAGACGGATACAAATATCGTATCATTTCTGCTGAGAATGGAGCACTCGGATAAAGAGTTGCAATTTCTCCAAGTGACATCTTTCCAGTTCCAAGTACCATATCCGTCATTGCTCCCGAAAAGGAATCCCGTATTGTTCCAATTGGAAGAATCATAAGTGACGATACAATTAGAATAAAAGTAGTATATAACAATGCCATTCCTACAATATATATGCATTCACCAACACACCATGCAGTGCGTTTGCTTCGCATAATTATATACGGTTTTAACGGATAAAAAAACGGAGCATCGCACAAAAGACACAGCATTCCAATATAAAACAAAATCTTCGGTGCTTTCACAGAAATTGTTGCGCTGCAAAATAACAGTTCCATAATATAGATAGGCGCTTTTGTCCCTGTATCAAGCCCATAATTGATCACCGGGCGCAAATAATAATGAATCAAAAGTGCTGTAAACACAAAAATAAACCAGACTCTGGCATCACGCTTTAATCGTTTGAAATTCGCTCCCGCCACAGCCAATACCGCTCTACAAAAATCCATTCTGCTCCCTCCATTTCATTCTCCGATAAAATAGATATGTACAAATGAGAATCACGCAAATCGGATATAACATTCCCCATAAAAACATAATTCCTTGCAATGTTTCCTGTCCCGCTGGTAATGTCGGCTGCATGCTAATCAAATTGTAAACATCAAATATTGAGCCTAACGGAATGTATGAAATTGCTGAAAAAAAGACCATTCCTGAAATTCCAATGCAAACAAATGTATTCGGCTGAAATACAGAAAACAGCATTCCAATTGCACAGCACATCGCACAAACCATTCCAAACTGCAAGCCCATCATTCCAATATACAAAACAGGCAATTGATATCCGATTTGATAATAGCACGAAACGGTTTTAATCTGGGTCAGATTTGCTCCCAAAAAGCCAACTGCCACAATTGAAAATAAATAAAACGAAGCAATACATGCACAAACAACGGAAACAGTATTTACCACAAATTTTGATATGCTATAATTGACCAAATCCGTTCTTGCAAGTATCATGCGAATATAATGATGTTTGAAATCATAGCAAAAACCAGCCGTATAAATCCCAGCCGTAAACATTACCATTAACACCTTAAATTTGTCCATCATCAACGCCGTCCCAAGCATATCAATCACGCCATAAGAAGAACTGCCTTTTCCAATTGCTCGAATCATATCCCACGATGAAAAAATCAAAATAAACACTAGTGCTACTATTACTAGTATCATTTTTATGGAACAAATGCTTCGTTTGACATCCATTTTCATTTCATTCATCTTTTTTCACCTCCCGCCATTTTATTTATTTTTATAGATTTTCAATGTATTTGCTCACAAACCCTGTAACTGCATCAATCCAGATACTTCCTTCATCATCCTCTGCCATTTCAGGATACGAATAATCAATCTTCCAACATGGGTTCATTGATGGTTCATCAACCTCAAACTGCACAGCCCGAGTGGAATATACCAACTCTATTGATTTAATTCCAAATTTACTCACATCTTCAATTCCTTTTTCAAGCATTGCTGTTGATATCGCTGTTTCCTTTGATATCAGCTTTTTCTCCTGTTTTTTACTGACTTGAACCGGAGAATATCCTTTTATCAAAACCGCTTTTTCTAACTGCGGTACATACACGATGACTAATGTCTGTCCCCATCCATCTACAAGCAAACCATTTATATAAGGTCGATAAATCAGCAAATAAGCTTCATCCTTTTCCTCCCACGGAATATACGAAACTTCGTTTAATGCAGCCATTTTCTGTTCAATTGAAGATACCAGATCAGTATCTTCTTTTTCTAGTGCCTCCTGACGCTCCTGATTTAATCTCCACTTTTCTGCTTCCGAAAAAGGATGATAAAAATTAGGATCTGGAGCCGCCGTCGTTGTTTTATTTATATTACAGACACGATTAAGCGCTTCTTTTGTCATCGCATATACCTGTACGTCTGCATCTTCATATCCACATGCCACCGCATATTTTTCGCATTGTTTCATTGCCTCGTCTCTTGTGCATGATTTTAAATCCTCTTTGGGAAACTGCTTTTCCATTGAGGAACCGATTCCATTATATAAAAAACCAGATATATCATAAATATCATAGCATATACCTGCAGCATTTTTATTATCCGTATACGTGATATAAGATGATTTTGACTGACCATTCTGTGACACATTCACTATCTCAAATTCATTCTCATAGAGATATTGACCAGAAGACGAATATCCCTGCTGCTCCCAATAATCATAATACGGCTTCACCAGATAATCCTGTGCAGCTGTCTCGTCACAGCCCAAAAAGCAATTTGTTATCTTATTTAAATCAAATGCATCCGCTACCTGTGTCTTAAGATACAAAATTTCACCTGTCAATGTATTTTTTTCAGTTTCAGGTATTTTTGTCTCGTCCATTTCACTTTCTTTTACTGTGTTTTCACCTGTTTGCATTTCATTCGTTTGCGTTTCATTTGTTTGCGTATCACTGGCTTCCGTCTCTTTTACAGTCGTTTCTGCAAGTGACACCGACAGTTCTCTTTTTAATTTGCATCCTGATAAAGAAACCACACCTGATATCAGGATTATTGATGTAACAGGTATCAATCTCACTATTGCTTTCATATACAAACACCACCATTCTTTTCTTTTATAAAATACATGCAGCTGTTTCCAGCTGCATGCCAATCATAATAATTATTTTTATTAATTTGCTGACCAATTACCCCAAACAGTATAATTCGCCTGACTTTGCCCTGAATTCACTCTTAAAACAATCGTTACTCCCGTTGTATTTACATACTGAGGGTAGTAATTTAAATAATGCTGTGTTTGATCTGAATGCGGAATTATAAGATTATCCGACATCTGTACTCCCGAACCTGCCTGACATCCCAAAAAATTAGTTGCCAAATTAATCCAATTACTTCCTGTTACCTGAACTTTAATTGTATTGGTTGCCTGATTCTTAGTTTCACGACCTGCTTCATATCCTTTACTATTTGTAAATACACCCAAACGATACGAACCTGCTAACACAGTGCTTCCCGACAACGCAAATATTGACGCTGCCCCTATTGCCAACAATCTTCTTTTTAATCCAGTAATCATAGTAATCCTCCTTGTCTTTCTATTGACTATTGGTTAACTCAATTTTATATTCTTTCTTCTCCATTGGACTCACCTTCCTTTCTATCCTGCCATATATTTCGATTCAAGTTGCTTGCTTATTTTATAGCACATATCACATTTCAAGTACATGACATAAATACCACATTTTTTCCTATTTTTCTTTGATTTTGGTCATGTACTTTCTCGCCAAAACATGCTATCATTATTTATTAGCAGCTAATAAATTCAAACATTTTATGAAAGGATTTCCCAGTGTTTCCTTTGAAGCATTTTCACAAGCTACATCAGAATGTTTTGTGCATTTTTAGAAATTTGCTCATTTATAGTTTTTACTTATCCCAGCAGCCCAGCCTCTCTTTTGGCTTTTTCCACTGCTGCCGCCAGATTATCCCCGGCACGTTCCATTGCATCAAAAATTTCCTTCTGCTCATCCTGACCACCTGCCGCCTCGCTCGTTCCCGTCAAAACACTTGTCTTTTCATCCGGTGTAAATTCTTCCTCGTCCTGCACATCAATCGCAAAGGTGAGCGGATCAAGCTTGCTCAATTCTCTTGCGATAAATCGTGCAAACAGCCAAGAACCGTACTCATTTGTATGGGTCATATCACCCGGATGGAAATACACGCGACTGGCTTCTTTTCCGTTTTTCTGAATCAGATCTACGGCAAACTTATGAAGATCAATGACTGGAGCGCCAGTCTCCTCTCCTACCTCAAAGACAGCCTGCGCATGTTCTGCCAGCAGATCGTTGTAAGTGCCGTCGTCCTTCCAGGTATTGCGCGCAAGCGGCGTTACCAGAATCGGAACACCACACAGTCCTCGAATCTCATTGACATAGTTCATCAAATTTTCTTTATATCCGGTCTGTGCCTGTAAATGCGCAAGCTTCTGATCGTTATGACCAAACTGGAATAGGCAGAAATCGCCCGGACGGATATCTTTCTTTACGATGTCATAGTGACCCTCCTCGCGGAAGGTCTCGGTGGTCAGTCCGCTGTGCGCCTGATTGTCAACTGCGGTACTGCCGCCGATAAAGTATGCAAGACACTGACCCCATGAGCTGTAGCAGCCTCCCGGCACATATGGCTTTGGACAAGTCTGATCGGTAACAGTGGAATCGCCTGCCAGATAGACTGCCGGAATCTTTGTCTGCGCGGAGAGTTTCTCTGCTGCCATACCGACACTCTTTAATTTACTCAGATCCTCACATGCTACCGCGAAGCCAATCTTTGTGATCGGCATGCAATCCTTATGGAAACGCGGAATCATCTCGCCAAAGTGCAGATAAAGTGTTCCCTCAATCACTTCGCCTGCTTTTCTCTTTCCGAGTCTTAAAAGCTGTTTTCTTCCGGCAAATACAAATAATTGCTTGACCTCTGCCACGGTCTCGATCTTGTACGTGATGTAGTAGATGCCCTCGCCGTCTGCATCTGCATAGTAGTCGGCTACCTGTAAGCCCTGTGCGTTTTCGCTGCCCTCGCCGCCTTCCTCAAAGCCGTCTCCCAGCTCTGGAATGTAGTCTTCTGCCTTTGTGTCGAGTGTGTGAATCATAATCGTTTCTCTCTCCTCTTAATTTTTCATTTTTTCACATTTTACAGCATCTTGACTGATTTCATGTTTACGCTGGCGCTGTAATTTGTGTGTTTTTCCAATTTTATCTCTATAATACTCCATTTTTCGTGTTCCTGCAACCGCCTTTTAACCCATTCCTGCGCAAAAAAGAGACAGGTACCAACTTCCGTCAATACCTGTCTCTATCATTATCAATTTGTGATCTTTAAGCAACGACAATCTTCTTGAAGTTCTTCTTGCCCTTCTTGAGCACAAGTCCCTCTGCCGGAATCTCATCAGCTGCAAAGCTTAAACGAATATCGGTTACCTTCTCGTCATTTACACTGACACCGCCCTGCTCAACTGCACGACGTGCCTCGGAACGGGACTTTGCAAGACCAGCCTTTACAAGCAGGCTTAAGATATCAAGCTTTGCGCCCTCACCCTCTGCAAAATCAGCTGCGCACAGTTCAACTGCCGGAATCTCAGCTGCATTTCCTGCGCCAAACAGTGCCTTTGCTGCGCTCTCAGCCTTCTTTGCCTCTTCCTCGCCGTGAA
>CAVCXB010000178.1:0-6203 GCA_963605535.1 Wujia chipingensis | reverse complement strand
GGTGCCTGTGCGAAGAAATGTCCGCAGCATCTGGATATTCCAAGACTGCTGAAGGATGCGCAGAAGGAACTTGAAACACCGATGTTCAAGATTATAAATTGGGGAACGCACTTTTTCCATTTTTATTAGGATACCGTTCGTAAAAAATAAAATTAACTATTCCCCATCCGCAATATAAAATTGCTATGCTGTTTGAAGGCAATTTTGCGTCGGAACAGTCAGAAACAGAAAAAAAGAGGGAGATACAAAATAGATTGTGTCTCCCTTTTCTGCTGCATTTTTATTCGTATTCTCTTTCCTTATCTCTGCACATCAAAGCTCTGGTTCATCAGTCTCTGGATGCTCTCAACATCGGTGATATTGGTATCGCCGTGGATGGAGTGCTTCATAACGGAAGAAGCAACAGCAAAGTTGATAACATCCCGTGGCTTATAATTGTTCATAAGCGCATAAATCAAACCAGATGAGAACGCATCGCCGCCGCCGACACGGTCAAGAATCTGGAAGCGGAACAGCTTGCTCTCGTAGGTCTGTCCGTTGTAATACAGATAAGCCTTTAAAGAGTTCTCACTGCTGGAGTGCGTGTAGCGTACATGTCTGGCAATCGCCTTGAAATGATAGCGGTCAGCCATGGCCTGGAAGATGCGATCCTGCTCCTCATAATCCGGCTGCATGGACATGCCGTCCTTGAGATCATGACCGTTTTCATCCTGCAAATGAAGCGGCTCAATTCCGATCAGCACGTCAACATATGGCAGGTAGCGGCTGATGATATCTCTTGCCTCATCAAAGCTCCAGAGCATACTGCGGTAGTTGCAGTCAAAGCTGATGGTCATGCCAAGCTGTCTGGCAGCGTAGATGGCAGCTTCGATTAAAATCTGGCAGCTGTTCGACAGCGCCGGTGTGATACCGCTTAAGTGGAGCCAGTCATAGCCTTCAAGAAGAGCCTTAAAGTCAACTGTAGTATAGTCATATTCGGCAAAAGCAGAGTGCTTGCGGTCGTAGATAACCTTTGAGGAACGCACACCGATGCCTTCCTCAAGAAAATAAACGCCCATGCGCTCACCGCCGAAGATGATCGGGGAGGTATGTACATCGTTTGCCTTTAAGGAACGGACTGCACTGCGGCCGATATCATTGTCCGGAAGAACCGTGAACACGGTCGTGTCAACACCAAGGTTTGCTAACGATACGGCAACATTGGCCTCGGCACCACCGAAATTGACAACGTAGGAACTGGTAGTACGGATTTTTTCGTAATCCGGAGGGGAAAGACGCATTAAAAGTTCTCCGATTGTGATAAACTTCATAATTTTCGATTCCTTTCTGTTCGTATTCGATTCACTATTACTGCCATTATAGCGAATATGTGAGAAAATTACAAGCAGAAATAAGACGGATGTAACGATTGTTTACGAAATGCCCATTTACAGCCGGAACAAAGTCACTTGTGCTTGCAAAATCCATTCCGGTAAACTATAATGGTTTCTAAGTTGGGGCGTTTATCCTCAGCAAAGACACAGCGCAGACAGCATGGAGGACATACATATGGTTCAATTATTTGAAAGTGGTGCATACCTGGTTGATGGAAAAGAGCTGATCGCAGACAATGCGGATGCGGCGGTAAAAGTAGCGGCAAAGACAGGCCGTACAGTTTCAAAAGAGGAAGCAGCCAAGCAGACAATGGCATATCAGATTCTGCAGGCGCACAACACGTCAGGCGATGACGAGCATCTGAAGGTAAAGTTTGACCGATTAACGTCCCACGACATTACTTTCGTTGGAATTATCCAGACAGCAAGAGCCAGCGGACTCGAAAAATTCCCGGTTCCTTACGTATTAACCAACTGCCATAACAGCCTTTGTGCAGTCGGTGGAACAATCAATGAGGATGACCACATGTTTGGCCTGTCCTGCGCACAAAAATATGGCGGTGTCTATGTACCTCCGCACTTAGCTGTTATTCATCAGTACGCAAGAGAAATGCTCGCAGGCTGCGGCAAGATGATCTTAGGTTCCGACAGCCATACCAGATATGGTGCACTTGGAACGATGGCTTGCGGCGAGGGCGGACCAGAGCTTGTAAAGCAGCTGCTTGGCCGTACTTACGATATTGATATGCCGCAGGTGGTTGCAATCTATCTGACCGGAGCACCGGTAAAGGGTGTCGGCCCGCAGGATATCGCACTGGCAATCATCAAGGCAGTTTTTGCAAATGGCTATGTAAAGAATAAGGTAATGGAGTTTGTCGGGCCTGGTGTTGACAACCTGTCCGTCGACTATCGTATCGGTGTGGATGTTATGACAACTGAGACGACTTGTCTTTCCTCTATCTGGAAGACCGATGAGAAGGTACAGGAGTTTTATGAGATTCACAGACGCCCGGAGGAGTATCGTGAGTTGAATCCGGGAGCAGTCGCTTACTACGATGGTGTTGTCTGTGTCGATCTGTCTGCAATTCGCCCAATGATCGCAATGCCGTTCCATCCGAGCAATGCATATACCATTGATGAGCTGAATGCAAATCTCGATGACATTCTTGCTGATGTAGAGAAGCGTGCAGCGATCAGCCTTGGAAACAAGGTTCCGTTTACCCTGCGTGACAAGGTAAGAGACGGCAGAATGTATGTGGATCAGGGTGTTATCGCAGGTTGTGCAGGCGGCGGATTTGAGAACCTGTGTGACGTAGCCGACATGTTAGACGGACAGAGCATTGGTGATGGCCGTTTCTCCTTAAGTGTTTATCCGGCATCTCAGCCGATTTACATGGAGTTAATCAAAAACGGCAGCATCGCAAAGATTATGGAAACAGGTGCAACCGTGCGTACCGCATTCTGCGGACCGTGCTTTGGTGCAGGTGATGTTCCGGCAAACAATGCATTCTCCATCCGTCATTCAACGAGAAACTTCCCGAACCGTGAGGGTTCTAAGATTAACAATGGTCAGATCGCATCGGTAGCACTCATGGATGCACGTTCCATCGCAGCAACTGCGTTGCATCATGGCCGTCTGACCGCAGCAACTGACGTAGATGCGAACTTTACAAAGCCGAAGTATTTCTTTGACAGCCACATCTATGAGAAGCGTGTCTACGATGGTGTGGGCAAGGCAGATCCGTCTGTAGAGATTCAGTTTGGACCGAATATCAAGGATTGGCCGGCAATGGTTCCGTTAACTGACAACATTCTTCTAAAAGTTGTCTCCGAGATTCATGATCCGGTAACGACAACGGATGAGCTGATTCCATCTGGTGAAACTTCCTCCTTCCGTTCCAATCCGCTCGGTCTGGCAGAGTTTACCCTGTCCAGAAAGGATCCGGAGTATGTTGGACGTGCAAAACAGGTTCGCGCAGCAGAAAAAGCGCGTGAGGAAGGCAATTGCCCATGCTGTGCAGATGCAGAGGTAGCAGCCGTATTTAATGAGATTCAGAAGCTGTTCCCGGATGTAAAGGCAAGCGAGACAGAGATCGGCTCTGTGATCTATGCGGTAAAGCCGGGAGATGGTTCTGCACGAGAGCAGGCTGCTGCCTGTCAGCGAGTACTCGGTGGTCTGGCCAATATCGCACAGGAGTATGCGACAAAGCGATATCGCTCAAACTTGATCAACTGGGGTATGATTCCGTTTATCTTTGAGCCTGAGAAGCTTCCATTTGCAAATCTGGACTACATCTTTGTTCCGGGTATCCGCGATGCGGTAAAGGAAAAGCTGCCGAAGGTAATGGCATATGCAGTGAAGGAAGGCGCATTAGAGAGCTTCGAGCTTGAGATTAAGCCGCTTACCGATGACGAGAGACAAATTATTCTGGATGGCTGCCTGATCAACTATTATAAGAACAATTAAGGTAATAAAATGGCAGCGATTTTTCAGTGCAAAAGCATGTGTTGAAAAATCGCTGTTTTACTAGAATAACTGGGAGGAATGGCGATGAATCGTGTGAATTTACAGGATGGCTGGCGCTTTGCCGAGGCAGGAAGCAGCGAGTGGACACCGGTAGGCGTGCCGGGAACGGTGCTTTCCGGACTGTTAGAGGCCGGAAAGATGGAGGATCCGTATTACCGCGAAAATGAGTATGCGGCGCGCGAGCTTCTGGAAAAGGACTATGTGTTTGAGACGGATTTTTCCGTCCCAGATGAAGTATTAGATAAGAAGCATTGCGTACTGGTCTGCGAGGGACTCGATACGCTCGCGGATGTTTACGTGAATGAAAAGCGGATTGGAAAGGCAGACAACATGCACCGAACATGGCGATTTGACTGCAAAGATGCATTGCAAAAAGAAAATCACTTGCGCATCTATTTCCATTCGGCATTGACATATATTCGCGAGCATGAGGGGACACCGGGAAAGGAAATCACCTTTGAGGCAACCGGTGTTATCGGCGGCAGCCAGTACATCCGCAAGGCACACTCCATGTTTGGATGGGATTGGGGCGCACAGCTGCCGGATATCGGAATCTGGCGTGATCTGTATTTGGAATGCTATGATGCAGGCCGCATCGAGGATGTGGTGATTCATCAGACGCATACATGGGGCGAGCGTCCACAGATGGGCGAGCTGTCACAGGCAGAGTATATCCAGGCAATCGAGCAGTCGGATACCGTTTCGCTTGAGGTTCGTACTGCGCTAGAAACGGATGTGCTGTCGGAAGGTACAAGTGTTACCATTTTTGTGAGCGATCCAGATGGTGAGCCGGTGGAGACCGTTCTTTTGCCGACAAAGGGTGAGTCTGTGCAGACAACGATTTCGATTGCACAGCCAAAGCTTTGGTGGTGCAATGGCCTGAGCGGCCAGCCACTTTATACGGTACAGGTATCCCTGACAAGCCCGGATGGCACTGTGCTGGATTCCAAAACATATTCCATCGGTCTTCGTGAATTGCGTGTCAGCACAAAGAAGGACGAGTGGGGGAATGAGTTTGCCTTTGTAATCAATGGCATTTCCATCTTTTCGATGGGCGCCGACTACATTCCAGAGGACTGCATCTATCCGTGGATTACAAAGGAGCGCATCGACGCGCTGCTTCGTTCTTCTGTGAAGGCTAATTATAACACGATTCGCGTATGGGGCGGCGGCTATTATCCGTCCGACACGTTCTACGATCTGTGTGACCAGTACGGATTAATTGTATGGCAGGATCTGATGTATGCGTGCAACGTCTATGATTTTACCGAGGAGTTTGAGGAAAACATCCGTCAGGAGACGATTGACAATGTGCGCCGTCTGCGCCATCATGCGAGCCTTGGACTGTGGTGTGGAAACAATGAGTTAGAGTCTGCGTGGGATCACTGGGGCATTGCCGAAACACATAGTCCGTTACTAAAGGGAGACTATATCAAACAGTTTGAATATGTACTTCCGAAGGTCACAAAGGCAGAGGATTCCGATACCTTCTACTGGCCATCTTCCCCGTCATCGGGCGGCTGCTTTGACAATCCGGATGATCACGACAGAGGCGACTGCCATTACTGGGACGTATGGCATGGCATGAAGCCATTTTCCGATTATCGAAAGCATTACTTCCGTTTCTGCTCGGAGTTTGGCTTCCAGTCTTTCCCAGAGCGAAAAACGATTGACACCTTTGCATTGCCGCAGGACTGCAATATCTTCTCACCGGTTATGGAGAGTCATCAGAAAAACGGTACTGCAAACGGAAAGATTTTAAGCTACATCTCCGAGAATTTCCGTTATCCGAAGGACTTTGACAGTTTGCTCTATGTCAGCCAGGTACTGCAGGGTGTAGCGATCAAGGCAGGTGTGGATCACTGGCGAGCAAACAGAGGCCGCTGCATGGGCGCGCTGTATTGGCAGTTAAACGATAACTGGCCGGTGGCATCGTGGTCCAGTATCGACTACTTTGGCCGCTGGAAGGCACTTCACTACATGGCAGCCCGTTTCTTTGCACCGAAGGCCGGCTACATTTACACCGAGGACACAAAGGCCAGCATCAGCGCCGCAAACGAGACGCTTGAAGATGAGAATCTTACGGTGACCGTTCGCATCAGCGACGTGGAGTTCAATGTGCTGTTTGAGGAAACGGTAGAGACTTGCGTAAAGGCACAGAGCAGTTGTCGTGTAATGGAGCGCGATTTTGCTGATGTAATCGGTTCCAAAAAGCGCCGCGTCTTTGCTGAGGCTGTTTACACTTGGGCAGATGGCACGACAAGTACCGAGGCAGAGGTGTTTGTTCCATATAAGCATATGGA
>CAVCXB010000177.1:0-6216 GCA_963605535.1 Wujia chipingensis | reverse complement strand
AAGGTTGTCTTTCCTGCACCCAGGAATCCTGAAATAATATCAATCTTTGTCATTGTGTTACTTACCATACCTTTCTGTACTCTCGTACAACAAACAAACGTTGCCGTTTCCAACTTTGTATATTAGCATGTTTGCTCGGAATTTGCAAGTCCTTTTCTATAAGCGAAGCACCCTTGTAACCACGAGCGGCGATAAAAGCGCCTCCGCCCCCATCCCGGCTGCCCACACCCCCACGATACGAATGAGAATTCCGATCTGCTCGCCAAACGTAAAGCCCCGGCGTTTTCCTGCCAATTCATAGAGTGCCCAATACCCGAAAAGATAAAACAAGCTGTGCACGCCAAACAGGGCAAGCGCCTGTAAAATTCCAACCATGCCAGTCAGCATCGTGGCCGATGTGATCACGACTGCGGCTGACGCACCAGAGATAAATGCGGTCCCAGAAAAAACCAGTAATGAAAATCCAGAAAAGATTGATATGGCCATCAAAAGAAAAACTGGCAGACGCAAGCGACACACAAACAAAAGAAAGCCCGATGGAAAGCCTGTCTGCTGAATCTGCAAATGGACAGCGGGCAGATAACAAATGATTTGACGGTAGAGAAAGTCTGCCCGCCAGATGCTAACCGCTGTTCCAACAACAATTCCTGCCACAAACATGCCAAGCGGCAGCCCATAAAAAGACGAATTCGATCGGATAACCATAGCATATCCTCCTCAGCAAAAAGTAATCCCGCAACTATGCAACTATATTGTATGAGCATGCAAAAAAGAATATGCAGTTATGCGGATCCAATTCTGAATTGTTAGGAATCTATCGATTGAACAAACGATGAATAAAGTTTATGAAGTCTCCACGCCCATGCGGTGCATAGCTCCTATGGACGTGGTACTCTGCCAGATTTGATAGAAAAAGAAAAAAGGTGCTGCAATTTCTCACAACACCTTTTGCCATTATTTTGCTATGTCAGTAACTCTGGACTCTCTGATCATACTTACCTTGATCTGTCCAGGGTACTCCAGCTCTGCTTCAATCTGTTTTGAAACATTTCTGGCCAGAATCACCATATCGGCATCCGATACCTGTTCCGGAATAACCATAATCCGAACCTCTCGGCCCGCCTGAATTGCATAGGACTTCTCAACTCCCTTGAAGGAATTGGTAATCTCCTCCAAATGCTTCAGACGATTCGTGTACGCTTCGAGAGTTTCTCTTCTTGCGCCCGGTCTTGCTGCAGAAATTGTATCTGCTGCCTGAACGATGCATGCAATTAAAGAGGTTGGTTCTACATCGCCATGGTGGGACTCAACAGCATTGATCACAATCGGGGACTCTCTGTACTTGCGGCACAGCTCAGCACCCAGCTGAATATGCGAGCCTTCCATCTCATGGTCTACTGCCTTTCCAATGTCATGTAACAATCCGGCACGCTTTGCCATGCGGACATCTAACCCCATCTCTGCGGCTAACAGTCCGGAAAGATGAGCAACTTCAATGGAATGCTTTAACGCATTCTGACCGTAGCTTGTACGGAACTTCATGCGTCCTAAGAGCTTTACAAGCTCTGGATGGATGCCATGAACACCCACCTCAAGCAGCGCTGCCTCACCTTCCTCGCGAATCATTACTTCAACTTCTTTTTGCGCCTTTTCCACCATCTCCTCGATTCTCGCCGGATGAATACGGCCGTCAAGGATCAGCTTTTCCAAAGCGATTCTTGCCACTTCTCTACGCATCGGATCAAAAGAGGACAGGACAACGGCTTCTGGTGTATCGTCAATGATCAACTCTACTCCCGTCAGCGTCTCAAGGGTACGGATGTTTCTTCCTTCACGTCCGATAATCCTTCCCTTCATCTCATCATTTGGCAGCTGGACAACGGAAATTGTCGTCTCTGCCACATGATCGGCAGCACATCTTTGAATGGCGGTTACTACATATTCCTTCGCCTTCGCAGATGCCTCTTCCTTTGCCTTTGCCTCCATCTCCTTAATCATCTTTGCAGTGTCAAGCTTTACTTCGTTTTCCACGCTCTTGAATAAAAACTCTTTTGCTTGTTCGGAGGTCATACCGGAAACACGTTCCAATTCCTGTGAAATCTGTGCCGTAAGTTCGTCAGCCTTCGCATGCTTTTTGTTTAGGCTTTCTTCTTTTGCATTCAGGCTCGCTTCCCGCTTTTCCAAAGCACTTGTCTTTCTGTCAAGCGACTCTTCTTTGTTAACAGCACGCTTTTCCATTCGGGACAATTCGCTGCGGCGTTCTTTGATCTCCTTATCGAGCTCGTTCTGAGCTTTGAGGTTTTCTTCCTTCGCCTCAAGGAGCACCTCGCGCTTTTTGCTTTCTGCGGTCTTAAGAGCTTCATCTATTATTGCTCTGGATCTCTCCTCCGCACTTCCAACGGTCGCCTTGTACTTGGACTGCTGGATGCCGGTCGCGATGAACCAGACGATAACAGCAACAATCACTGCTGTAACCGCTGCTGTAATAATAATAGGAACCACAGGAGCACCTCCTTTATGAAATTTTCATTGTACGGTTTATATTTCATATATAAACAGGCAACAGTATAATTTTATACGATTCGCTTATAAAAGTCAAGACGTTTTGTAAAATCTAACACATAGTTGACCGATTTTTGCAAAAAGTTTGTGTAACCGTACATTTGTTTTTTGCATGGCTTTGATTTACTTCTTTTTCCCATGAAACATGAAACCAGTATAGCTGCAACACGGTCAGTCTTCTGACATGAATTCGTCACGCAACTCCCACACGGCACGCTTTGCCATCTCATATGGAAAGCCTTTTGAGACAAGACTTCGCACGGCTTTCATCAAATCTTCATCCGACTGAGGTGGCTTTTGGCGCAGCCTTTTCTGTGCCAGACGGCGCACCGTATTTTCCTGCTCATCCGAGTAGGCATCAAGCGCCTCTTCAATCGAATCGCTGTCCACGCCGCGTCTGGAAAGCTGCATATAGAGCTGGCGCTTGCTCTTTTTCTGGCAGGCCGTGCGCACATATTCCATCGCATAATTGCCATCGTCCACATAGCCAAAACTCTTCGCATATGCCACCGCATCTTCTGCCTGTTCGGGTGAAAAACCATCATCGATCAGGCGCTTTTTTAGCTGATAAACCGTTCGCGGGCTGTACTCGAGAAGATGTAGGCAGCGTCTTCGGGCTTCGGTGTTGATGCCTTCTGGTGGGCTGAAGGAGGAAGAAGTTTCCTTGTCTGTCTCCTGTGCTTCTGCCATTTCCTGTTTTTCTTTTTGAAGTAACGATGAAGCTTTCCGAAAAGGCAAAGAACCGTCCTCAGACGGACGGCTCTTTACTTCGCGATATAGATCACTTGTTTCCCACTGCTTCACTCTGCATCATCCTCTGACTCTGCCGGTGCTGCAGACGGCTCCACGTCCTTTAACGGAAGGCCATAATGAGCGCGCACCTTATTCTCAACCTCAGCCATGATATCTGGATGCCGGGACAGATAGATCTTCGCATTCTCACGGCCCTGTCCGATCTTCGCATCGTTGTAGGAGAACCATGCACCTGCCTTGACAATGATATTTAAGTTTACCGCCAAATCCAGCACATCGCCTTCCTTGGAAATACCCTTACCAAACATGATATCAAACTCTGCTTCCTTAAATGGCGGCGCAATCTTATTCTTTACAACCTTAATTCTGGTGTGATTACCGATTACCTCTCCAGCCAGCTTCAATGACTCAACACGGCGCACATCCAGACGAACAGAGGAATAGAACTTAAGTGCACGTCCACCAGTGGTAGTCTCTGGATTACCGAACATGACACCAACCTTCTCACGCAGCTGATTGATAAAGATTACGATACAATTGGAACGGCTGATCGCAGCAGTCAGCTTACGAAGTGCCTGCGACATCAAACGGGCCTGTAATCCGACATGGGAATCACCCATATCACCGTCGATCTCGGCCTTCGGAACGAGGGCTGCAACAGAATCGACAATTACGATGTCGATCGCACCGGAGCGCACCATCGTCTCGGTGATCTCAAGTGCCTGCTCTCCATTATCCGGCTGGGATATGTAGAGATTATCAATATCCACACCAATATTTCTTGCATAAACTGGGTCAAGCGCATGCTCCGCATCAATAAAGCCTGCGATGCCGCCTCTCTTTTGAACCTCTGCCACTGCATGAAGGGCAACGGTTGTCTTACCACTGGATTCTGGTCCGTAGATCTCGATGATACGACCCTTTGGCAGTCCGCCAAGTCCGAGTGCGATATCCAGACTAAGGGAACCGGTCGGTACTACTTCGATATTCATATTCGCGCCAGAATCACCCAGCTTCATAACAGCACCCTTGCCGTAAGCCTTCTCGATCTGAGTCAACGCAACGTCCAATGCCTTAAGTTTTTCCTGATTATTCTTATCCAAACCTTACCTCTTTCTGTACAGAATGCTCTGTACGTCTACTTATGAACATGTGTTCGTATCTGTGTATCATCATACATGATTTCAATGCATTTGTCAATAGGGTATTTCGAATTTTCCGCAGAAAAATCGTGCGTTTGTTCGATTTCTAGTCCTATCATACACCAAAACACATGTTTTTTCAAGCAAAATTTGACGCAAGTTTCGACAGACCATTACAGTTCACAGGTGGGGTTACGAAAAGCCCCGACTGCATTCACAGCCGGGGCCAATATTGATCTTAGATTATACGAATTTATTTCTCGTCTTTTAAGCCCGGATAATCAAGCGTTGCAAAGTAATCCTGCGGTGTCTCTGCACGACGAATCTGCTTTACAGTTCCATCCTCCTGAAGAAGAAGCTCGGCACTTCTGAGCTTTCCGTTGTAGTTATAGCCCATTGCAAAGCCATGTGCACCGGTATCGTGGATGACTACATAATCACCGATGTCAATCTTCGGGAGCATACGGTCGATTGCAAACTTATCATTGTTCTCGCACAGACCACCCGTTACATCATACATATGATCGCACGGCTCATTCTCCTTGCCAAGTACGGTAATATGATGATAAGCGCCATACATAGCCGGACGCATCAGGTTTGCTGCACACGCATCCAGACCAACATAGTCCTTCCAGATGTGCTTCTCATGCAGCACCTTGGATACTAAGCAGCCGTAAGGAGCTAACATAAAGCGGCCAAGCTCGGTGAAGATCGCAACATCACCCATTCCTGCTGGAACAAGCACCTCATCGTATGCTTCCTTAACAGCAGCACCGATTGCCATGATATCGTTTGACTCCTGATCTGGACGGTATGCAATGCCGACACCACCGGACAGGTTTACAAATGCGATATGAACACCGATCTCCTTGGACAGCTCAACAGCCAACTCGAACAAAATTCTTGCAAGCTTTGGATAATAGCCAAGTGCTACGGTGTTGGAGGCTAAGAATGCATGAATACCAAAGTTCTTAACACCGTGCGCCTTGAGCTTCTTAAATGCTTCCTTCATCTGCTCCTTTGTCATACCATACTTGGCATCCTTCGGAGTATCCATAATCTCGTTGTGAAGGGTAAAGTTTCCACCTGGATTATAACGGCAACACATGGTCTCTAAGAACGGTGCGCCAATTTCCTCATAAAAGTCGATCAGAGACACATCATCAAAGTTAATGATTGCGCCAAGCTCAGCAGCCTTCTTGAAATCCTGCTCTGGCGTTACATTAGAAGAAAACATAATATCATGACCTTTAAGACCAACTGCATCTGACATCAAAAGCTCTGTGTAGGAAGAGCAGTCTGCGCCGATACCCTCTGACTTTAAGATATCCATGATATATGGATTCGGTGTTGCCTTTACTGCAAAATACTCATGAAAGTTTGGATTCCATGCAAATGCAGCCTTGAGCTTTCTGGCATTCTCGCGGATTCCTTTTTCATCGTACAGATGAAATGGAGTCGGATACTTTGCTGCCATGTCTTTTACCTGCTCTAATGTTACGAACGGTTTCTTTTCCATAATGTGTGTCTCTCCTCGCTGTATATTTTTATAAATGAGTGTCCCGTGAACTATTAAATCAATTGACCACGATAACTCTCATGTTATTTGTTTCACCGATTGCGTAGCTTGGCTGGTTCTTATGTTTTACACCAACGGTAACGACAACCGTATCGCCGGACTGGATGTAACCCATCTCCTTTGCTGTCTCTACGGAATGCTCGATCAGCTCATCCGTATCCGTCTCACGCATTGCTTTCA
>CAVCXB010000176.1:0-6305 GCA_963605535.1 Wujia chipingensis | reverse complement strand
TTTCCGATGAACCGCGCCGCGCCGTGGCAGATGCGCGCGCACATACCGCCGCCCTAATCCATACAGACCCCAAGCGCATCTTCTTCACCTCGGGCGGCTCCGAATCCGACAGCTGGGCACTAATTGGCTGCGCGCGCCTGCTTCGTAGCCAGGGCAATCACATCATCGTGTCCGCAATCGAGCACCACGCGATTTTGCATGCGGCAGCCTTCCTCGAAAGCGAAGGCTTCATCGTAACCTACCTGTCTCCCGATCCTGCAGGCTTCATTCGCCCGGAAAGCTTGCGTCAAGCCATGCGCCCAGATACGATTCTTGTGTCCGTCATGATGGCAAACAACGAGATCGGCACGATCCAGCCGATTGCTGACCTCGCCTATATCACGCACACGCACGGCTGCGAGGGCTGTCTGTTCCACACGGATGCGGTTCAAGCATACGGGCAAATTCCAATCGACGTGCAGCGCCAGGGCATCGATCTGCTAAGTGCGAGTGGCCACAAAATCTACGGTCCAAAGGGCATCGGCCTTTTGTATATCCGCGAAGGAATTGAACTGACTCCACTGATCTTTGGCGGTGGGCAGGAGGGCGGCATCCGCGGCGGCACCGAAAACGTCCCGGCGATTGCAGGCTTTGGCACAGCCGCCGCCATCGCAAACGCCCAAATGCGCGCCACCATGCGCCACGAAAGCGCCCTGCGCGACTATCTAATTCGGCGCATCTTAAACGAAATTCCATTCTGCCGCTTAAACGGAAGCCCTCGAAACCGTCTTCCGGGCAATGCAAACTTCACGTTTGAATACGTGGAGGGAAGCTCCCTTTTGATGATGCTTGATTCACAGGGAATTTGCGCATCCTCCGGCTCTGCCTGTTCCTCTGCGTCCGCCGCGCCGTCGCACGTACTGACGGCCATCGGCCTGTCGGATGACCTTGCACGCGCCTCGCTTCGCTTGACGCTCGGCCGTGAGACCACAAAAAATGAGCTGGACACGACCGTTTCCATCTTAAAAGAAACGATTGCCCAGCTCAGAAGCATTTCCGATGCGTATCAGGAACGGATCTCCCGATAACCACCACTTTTTCGCTTGCCATATAGACTGTGAACGGCAAGCACAAACTCCAACGCAACCAACGCTGCCTGTACCAGTAGGCTTACAGGCAGCCAGTGCTGCGTAATCCAATTCCGCTTATAATTTCCCATATAATTGATCATATCAAAAATCGCCGTGCGGCTTCCTGCCTGATTGTTCAACACACCATAAAATGTCACCACTGGATTTGCCAAAAGTAAATAGTGGTACCACGCCACCGGACTGCCGAGCTGATCCCCATAATTTGCCGAACGATACAGAAGGCTTGGCGCCAGATGAACAAGCATCGTTCCTCCGACGAGAATCAGATTCGCTGCATATGCGGAAAGCGCTGCATAGACCGAGCGATTTGCGCCCGCCGAGCAAAGGATCGACAGCGTACAAATCTCAAGCGCGACAATCCATAGTACACTGATCATCGCAGCAAGATCGCGCATTTGGATTCCACCATACACAAACACAAGTGAAAACACAGGAAGCGAGGTCACAAGCAGCACAAAAATCATATTCATGCATGAGACAAGCTTTCCCAAAATCACCTGCCACGGAGAAACACCAGCGGAAAAGAACAATTCCAGATTTCCATTTTCACGTTCCTGACTGATGCCTGTTCCCGCAAGTGCCGGGGCAATAAAGACAATCATCAAACATTCTGCCATCGCAAGCGTCAGATACAGCTGCAAAAGCGCTGCATAATCATTTTCACTACTCGTTTTCATGTAGCTTACCATATTGATAAAGACAACCACCGCGATGACGGCAATGACACTGTTGACCGCAAGCACCGCAACAAAAAATGTCTTGCTGCGATTTGCTGCCCAGCGATCCTTCTCATAGATTGGATTCTGAAATCGACTCATTTGATCCCCTTTCCGCCGGAAATCTCGCGTTCTAAAAGATTTTCCAGACTACTTTGTCCTCGGCTGAACGAATACACACTCACACCATTTTCCACCAGCTTTTTTAAAAGTGCCGCTTCATCCCGAATGCCTCCGGCAAAATGCATGACAATAAATTTGCCATCGTGCGAAATGGTTCGCACCAGCTCTTCCTTTCGTAAAATCGCGACTGCGGCCTCCGGCGAGCTGCAAACACGCAGATAAAGCAGCGCCTCACTTCTTGCCTGACGAAGAATATCCGACAGATTTCCTTCACTGATGATGCGTCCTTTTTCGAGAATGCCGATCTCACTACAAAGCTGTGCCGCCTCCGGAAGTGACTGCGAAGCCATCAGCACCGTGGTCTCTTCTTCTGCGAGAAGCGCAAACATTTCCTCCATCGCAAGCTTCTGGTTGATCTCCATCCCGGTAAACGGATCATCCAAAAGGAGCAAACGCGGCTTATGCAGAATGGCTCGCAAAAACGACAGCTCACGGCGAACGCCTGCCGGCTGTTCCTCAACAAGTTGCTCTGCCTTTCGCTCAAGATGCCCCATCTGAAGCACTTCCATACAGCGCTCCCTCGCCGACAATCCATGAAGTCCCTGCGCGTGCGCATACACTTCTAAGTATTCCATAACCTGAAGACGCGGAAAATAGCCGTCCTGCGCGCCCATGTAACCAATCTGGCGCAGGATATTTTTCTTATTTTCGCGCTTGGATGTATCCAGCCCGTTGATGTAAATTTTTCCGCTCTGCGGCTCTAAAAGTCCTGCGCACAGACGAAGAAGTGTCGTCTTCCCAGAGCCCTTTCGGCCGAGAAGCGCATAGAAGCTGCCCGGTGTGACATTCAGCGTAAGCTCGTCGATCAGCGTTTTCTTTTTTATTTGAAATGTAATCTGATTTACAGACAGCATGAAATCCTCCTATCCAATGTTGCTGCTTATAAGGTATACTCTCCTATCCAATGTGACGGTTTGCAAAACTTGCTTTCCTGCCCTTTTCTTATTCCTGTGTAATCGACAGCCGCAAAATCGTATCATTTTCCATCGGATAATCGGTATATTCCTGAAGCGTTGGCGTGTAGTCAATTTGCGCCATGACGGACAGATCCCTGCCATCAGCATACAAAAAGTATTCATAATAATCCGAAAGATTGCCAATCCACTGACCACGATTTAAATACGCACCATCCGAAAACTGATCTCTCGTCATCATATGGACACGCCCATTTTTTTGTTCCTCTTCCAGATCAATCGTCTCACCAGACTGCCAATGCTCGATTAATGCCAGCTCATCTCCCACATTTACCACAGCAGAAGTCAGCTCATACTCTGTATTGTTTACCAATGTACCCGTAAGACCTGCACTATTTTGCTCTACGGTTCCAGTAACCGTGCCGAATCCTTGCGTGCTTTTCTGAAATGCAAAATAGCGTGCCGAAAAAGCAGTCAGATTTTCCATTGAAAGAAGCGTCTGATCATCTGCAAAGCTAATTGAGGCAACACGCTTTGCATTGACTGCGCCATTTTGTGTGTTGCTTCCCCAGTAAAACTCATCCTGCATCGCCGTAGTCGTATACTGTGGACTTATACTAACCTCATAATTGCTGTTAAATGGTGCCTGAATTCCTGCATAGACCGTCTCCATCAGCTTATTTTCACTGCACCTTTCATCGGTAAGCACAGTAACACTCCTTAAAAACGGTCTCGAATAACGAGTTTCGGTTCCTGCAATAAAAATGAGAATTGAAAAACCAACCGCCAGCACGCAGACGAGTGGACGAAACCACCGAATTCTTTTCTTCTTGCGCACAAACGCATACATGCCAGGAATGCCAATTCCCAGATAGATGCACAAAAATGCAACATACAGCCATACATCAGGTGTCTCAGCAGACGATTTGTGCTGCTTAATCCGATAAATCAGTGAAGTCTTTTCGTATACACCAAGTGAGCTGTAGTCCTCCGAATAATTGCCGCTTGCACCTGCACTGAGTGCCTTTAACAGCTCACTCTTTCGATTATCCGTCAGACGCGCTACCGTTTGGCTGAGCGTACCGCCAAGCGACCAGATCTTTCCATCACCATACGTGCGATAAAGCAGCTTAATATTGCCGCCCGCGCTATAATTTCGAGACGGCCCCAGTTCGGTGATTCCCATACGCTGAAGCATCGGCCAGGATCCTGTACCCTGAAAACCAATTGTTCCACCTTCCTTGACCCACTCAAGCAGTGCATTCTGCACATCACTGTCCAGATTTTCAAAATAGCTGACATCAACCGTCAGAAAATCGAGCATTTCGTAGCCCTCTTTTTGTGTGTACAAATTGTCCTCGGTAAGCGTAACACTGCGCACGGTAACGGTATTTCCCAGATCGGAGCGTGTAAATTCATCCGGCCAGGAAACCGTATCCGTCTGGGTTCCCATCTGACCGGCAAGGATCATACTCTGCCACTCATCATAGGCCTGATAGGTTCTCGTTCTGCTGTAAATAACACGTTCCTCGCTGTCAAGCAGCTCGATCGTAAGCTGACTGCTGTACTTTGCCGCTGGGACAAGAAACGAAAGCTTTTGTGAACGCTCTTCCGACAATGGCATACGATAGGCATACGAATCGCTTGCGTTGGTTGGCATGATCAGCACGCACCAGCTGCCCTCCTCGGCATAATCTCCTTCAATATTCACCGTTACCGGAAACGGAAGTTCTTCCACGAGAATGCCTTCTCTTCCAAGGCCAAGGCTGACATTTACACTTCCTGAGTAGGCGCGGTAGGTGCGCCGCGAAGACGATGTGCAGCCTGTCAGTGTAAACACAACAACTAAGCTAAGCAGGAGCACGACAACCATTGCAACTCTCAAACAAGTTTCAAAATGATACATCGCCCGTCGGGTGTTATTCTCTCTCATCCGATCCCTCCTGCTTTGTGCTGTTACTATTTGTCTCTTCCTGTACTTGCTCGTGTGTACTTGGAAGCGTCACGGAAAAGACCGTTCCCTCAAGGCTGCTCTTTGCCGAAATCGAACCGCCATGGATGCGCGCCACATTTGCCGCAATCGCAAGGCCAAGTCCAGTCCCGCCTGTCGCGGAATTTCTCGACGCCTCGGCGCGGTAAAACTTTTCAAAAATGCGGTCCAAATCCTTTTGCGGAATGACTTTTCCAAAATTGATGATGTCAACGGTGATCGTATCTGTCTTTGTCTTTGTCTTTGTCTTTGTGTTTACGATCAAACGCTTGCCCTCTTTTCCGTACTTGATCGCGTTATTGATCAAATTGTCAAAGAGACGCACAAGAAGCGTGGCATCGCCCTGAATCACAAAATTCGGTGCATCCGGGTGATACTCATACTCCATCTCGTTCTTCTCAAAGACCGGATAAAATTCATCAAGAAGCTGCGCCAAAAGCGTGACGATGTCAATCGGCTGCATATTCGCCGTCTGCTTGCTGTAGCTAAGCTTCGTAAAGCCAAACAGATCCTCAATCATCTGCTGCAGATGCCTTGCCTTGTCGTGTGCGATACGGATATAATTTTGGCGCGTTTCCTCCGGCAGATCCTTTCTTGTCGAGAGAATATCCAGATAGCCCAAAATCGAGGTGAGCGGCGTGCGAAGGTCATGTGCGATATTGGTAATCAGCTCATTCTTTGTCTCCTCTGCCTGCTTTTCCTTTTCCAGCAGCTGCTCGATCTCCTCTGCCATATGGTTGACCTGCATCGCGATGTCGGAGAGTTCATTGTCCCCGCGCACCGGAATGCGCGTGTTAAAATGACCTTCGGAAATCTCCTGAAGCGACGCCGAAATCTTTCTCGTATATTTGAGTGTTCGGTGCTGAAGCATGCCAAACACAAATGCAAACACGCCAATGCCAATCAACAGATAAACAAAAATCAGGGGCGCGTTGTACTCACCTGAAAGGCTGGCGACGCTCCCCTGAAAACCGAGCTGGCACAAAATGACATCTGCCAGTTTGCTGTTAAGCAAAAGTGCGACTTCGGCCGCCAGCGCGGCAGCTGCGCTCAACACGGTGTTGAGCAGCAGACTGCCTCTGTATTTCACTTTATTTTTACTGGTCAATTTTGTATCCAACTCCCCATACGGTTGTTATGATCTTATCCTCACGCTGGTCATCCTTAATCTTGGTGCGCAAGCGGCGAATATGTACCATAACGGTATTGTTTGCCTCATAGACGGTTTCATTCCAGACATTTTTAAAAATCTCATCTGTGCTGAACACCTTGCCTGGATTCTGTGCCAACAAACAAAGAATATCAAACTCAAGCGGTGTCAGCTTAATCTCCTCACCGTCCACAGTTACAACATGTGTAGTTCGATTGATCA
>CAVCXB010000175.1:0-6392 GCA_963605535.1 Wujia chipingensis | reverse complement strand
ATATCCATATCTTGTTTGAAGCGGATCCGTTTACAGCACCGGGAACACTAGTAAAAATCACCGTCCGGCGTATCGCACGTTGCAATGCCGACTGCTGCGTCATGATAATCCTTTCCATTTTCAAAATGAACCCACATGACAAATTTGTTTGTCTTCTTATTATATAATACCTTCGGGCGCTCTAAATTTACCTTATTTCCATCCTCCGTAGTCAGCATAAGCGTTGTGCGCACGCGGTAGCCTTCCATTTTTGAATTAGTTGTCAGGATATGATTGCGAAACTCCCAGTCGGTCAGATTCTTGGAACGATAACAGCTGACATAAAAATTCTCTCTTCTGTCCTCACCGTACCAGTAATAATAACCCTCATGGAAAATGATGTAACCTCCATGTGCGTGAAGCGGATTTCCCTGTGTATCCTTCCACACAATTCCATTCTTTAACATCGTCTTTTCCTCCTATTGTTTTGATGGTTTGTATTATTGTTTATATTTATATAACTTTTTTAGGATTTTTTGTAAAATGGTTTCTGTAAGCATTATCAATTCGAGTCTTATAAATTCAGCGACACATTCTCACATCGCTTAATCGAAATATGTCCAGCCGTATCTGCTCCCTTTTTTCCAAAACGAATATCAGAGAACTTTACATGCTTAATCTCGTGTCCCGGCTTTTCAAAACCGCACAGTTCAATTGCATCACACTCATGCCATGTTGCCTCGTGATCCTGATAGGTTCCGGTCAATCGAAGATTGTCAAACGTGCAGTCGGAAAAATACGGCTGATCTGGTCCCGCGATACCGTCATCGTTGTAGCCAACGCTGTGCATCAGGACACGCGGAAATATGCTGTCATATACATGAATTTCTTTTACATAGCCGCCGCGCTTTGCCGTACCCTTGATTTCAAAGCCACACAATGCTGCTTCCATGTCGCAGTCCCAAATTTTTACATCCTCTACGCCACCAGACATCTCACTTCCGATCGTAATACCATGACCCATCGTGCAGCGACAATCAAACACACGGACACCTTTTGTTGGAATGTTCACTTCATTTCCCTGCGGATTCTTGCCTGACTTGATGGAAACGGAATCATCACCAGTGTTAAACAGACAGCCAAAGATCACGCAATCGGAAGAGGAATCCGGATCCCAGCCGTCTCCGTTCCAGATGCCATGTGAATAAAACGTGCAATCGTGCGTCACCACATGGTCACAATAAATCATGTGAATGTTCCAGCAGGCACCATCGCGAAGCGTAACACCAGCTAACTCTACGTTCTGGCAGTTGCTCATATTGATCAGACGTGGGCGCACTCTTGCCGGAATCGTCTCTGATTTCTCACATTCCTTAATCTTATCGCCAAGAGATGCCAGATAATCCTTTAAATTTTCCGTCTCCGAAGCGATGATACGCTGTGCTAACACGCGGCCGCCGCTTGCAATCGTTCCCTTTCCACGGATGGCTACATTTTTGCAGGCAAAGGTACTGTCATAATCCGCACGATGTTTTCCCTCTGGGTCAAGTGTGCCTACATTTAACAAACTGCTGTAGCACTCCATCTCGGTTCCCTCAAAACGGCTCCAGATTCGCGGAAGATAATCGGTTGGCTCGGCCGTTCCCTGAAGGACAGCACCCTCAGCCAAATACAATTCCATATCGCTGTGAAGATGCAATGCTCCTGTCATGAAAATTCCACTCGGAATCCACACACAGCCGCCCGCCGGACAATCATCAATCGCTGCTTGAATTGTCTTTGTGTTCAGTGTTTTTCCATCTCCAACTGCACTGTACGGTGCCTTTGTGATATCAATGACAACGCTTCGTTTCGATGTATGTACAGTAATTGTCTCTTGATGGATAACCGTCATATACGTTCCTTTTATGGTAACTTCATATTCGGTATCTGCACTTAAGTCCTCTATTGTGTAATGTGTTTTCTGTGTAGTGCCGACCGATGTACAGCCTGCCTTCGTTGGGCTCACACTTTTTACACCTTTTGTATCTTTTAAAAAGATTTCATATGTTGTTCCGAATCTTCCCTGTGGACGCTCCCAGTAAAGGGTAATACTGTCTGGTGCCACTTCTGCGTGCAACACTGAAAAGTTCTTTTCCATGTTTGTTCAAGCCACCTTTCCTATTTTTCTTTTTGCAATTTCAACTTTCTTTTCCTTTCAGCTGAATTTGCTGAATTTAATCAAATTGACTCCATCCATTCACATTTACATCGTAACCATCACTTCCAAACCGTGTTCCATCCTTCTTAGTACATACACTGTTTGCTCCTGCAACGGTAATTTTTACATGATACATGCCAAATGCGAATACTGGAGAGAAATAACGCAATCCTTTCGCTTGTGCACCACTGTAAAAATCAACACTGGTTTTATGTACGCATGTCCCCGCCTGATCAAAAATTTCAATCTCACCATAGCCACCATGCACATTTGTTTTTCCAAACAACGCAATCTGGGTTCCTTCAAAATCAATACCGAATGATTCACCCTTTCTATTTGACGTAAATTCAACACAATATTGCGGCTGCAAAAAACTCATTTCTAAGGTATCTGGAGACCATACTTCGCAATACTTCGCCAGATTCATTTTTGTACCCTCTGTTTCGATTGGCAACATTACAAGAGTCGCTGCTGATGCCTGACGTGGATGCGACCAGCGATCTCCTACATAGACTGGAATTTTTCCTGACTCACTCTCATATTCAAACACAAAAGAGCACTGACTATTGTAAGTCAAACTTCCCTTGGGGCAGAACAATCCCTGATAGGTCCATGGTCCATGAAGATCAGATGCCGTAAAATAATAATTGTCATTTCTCTCCCAACTCGTTTTATTGGACAGCATCAAATAATAAATTCCGTCCTTTTTAAACATAGCAGGGGACTCTCCTCCCGGTGCAATCTCCTCTGCCATCAACTCTACTGCCTCTGTACACATTTCATTTAACCGATAAATATTTCCTTCATGTGTCAGCAAATACGAGGTTCCATCTTCATCCGTAAAGGTTCCCATATCCCAGAATCGTATTGGCTCTCCTTTAAAAAGAAGCGGTCCCTGAAATGTAAATTCCTCATTTAGCTTCATTCCTGTTGCCACGCCAATACAAGGATCACAATATTTCATATCATCCGTATGCATGAGCATTGTATAACCTTCTGCATTTTTTCTCTTTACTACCTTGACGCGCTCACCAATGCGGTTCTCACCTAAGATTCCCTCTTTTAACGGTGGTAATGCAAACCCTTCAAACTTCCAGTTCGTAAAATCTTCTGTTGAATAGCAAGAAAATCCAATATACTTATTTACATCATCTGTCTTGTATTCTCCAAACAAATAATATTTTCCATTGTCCTGCACGATGCATGCACCATGTGCATTTACCGGATTCTTGTTTTGGTCATACCATGAAATTCCGTTAAAAATTTTTCTTTCCACTTTTTTCTATTCTCCTCCTCTATTATTTTTTATTCTCTTTCCTGTTTTACGCTTGCCGTTCCCTCTGGCTCCGAGCCGTAATCTCCTTCGGTTAGACTGTCTCCAATGCAGAGAAGTGTCTGCATTGGATTTGTTTGCAATTGATTGATTTGCAATCGATTCATTTGTTCAACCATACTTTTTTTCCTCCTTACTGTTTTGCTTTCATTGATATAATTGATGTCGATCTCCTTTTACCTTTCATGAATTCTATTATACACAAAAATCGGCTCGGGACAATGTAGTTTCATTGCTGATATCATTTTCTCTTTTCTTTTTTTCTGCATGATCTTTTTCATCAAGTATCTTTTCTTTTTCCTTTTGTTGACAATCATTTTTTTGCAGGATATAATTAAAAAATCAAGATAACAATCAGGATTTTGATACCGGAGGTGATTTTTATGAAACAATGCATGGATTCTGAAAATCTGCATCGCAGACTAAAAAAGATTATTGGACAGGTACAGGCAATTGACCGAATGATTGATGAAGATGTTCCCTGTGAAGATATTCTCTCCCAGATCAATGCAGCCAAGTCTGCACTTCACGGATGTGGCAAAGTTGTTCTGGAAGGCCATATCAAGCACTGCGTTCGTGATGGCATTGAGCATGGTGATGCTGATAAGACAATTGAGAACTTTACAAAAGCTGTTGAGCGCTTTGCGAATATGACCTAACAGCATATCTGACTTAACAACGTAGTTAATCTATGTTAATCTATAATGAATGCGGCAGATACTCCTGCCGTTTTTTTATTTTCTCCTCTTGACAGCCTATACCCCTATAGGTATAAACAGGCTGTTATCTATAAATCAAATACTAGAAAAGAGAGGATTGATTGTGCTATGAAAAAGCTCATGCAGAAACTTGAAGATTTGCTGGAAATCGGCGGCATGAAAAAAGATATTGCATTTCTTGTCATCGGCGGCGTTGCCGTCATTTGCAGCCTATTAAACATCCAGCCATTTCCGTTCGATATTGCTTGGCTTGCGATTGTCCTGTGCGGCGTTCCGATTATTCTGGAAGCCATCATTGGACTGGTCACAGCTTTCGATATCAAGGCGGACGTTCTTGTATCACTCGCGCTGATCGCTTCTGTCTGTATTGGCGAGACCTTTGCTGCCGGAGAGGTTGCCTTTATTATGCAGCTCGGAGGTCTTCTTGAGGAGCTGACCGTTGCCCGAGCGCGCGCCGGTATCGAAAAGCTGGTTCACCTGACACCGCAGACTGCTCGTGTGTTAAAAAATGGAAAGGAAACCGTTATCCCTGCCGAAAAAGTTCAAGTCGGTGATCTGCTGCGTGTCCTTCCAGGCGAGACAATTCCAGTGGATGGAGTCATTACATCTGGTCAGACCTCTGTAAATCAGGCCGTTATGACAGGTGAATCTCTTCCTGTCGATAAGGAAGTCGGTGATGAGGTTTTCAGTGGAACCGTAAACCAGTTTGGTTCCTTTGAGATGCGTGCCTCCAAGGTCGGTGAGGACAGCTCCATTCAGCGTATGATTCGTCTGGTGCAATCTGCTGATGCTGGCAAGGCAAAGATTGTCGGCCTTGCCGATCGCTGGGCTACCTGGATTGTTGTGATTGCACTGAGTGCCGCTGCTCTTACCTGGCTGATTACGGGACAGATCATTCGCTCGGTTACGATTCTCGTTGTCTTTTGTCCGTGCGCACTTGTTCTTGCCACACCGACTGCGATCATGGCTGCCATCGGCAATGCCACAAAGCATGGTTTTCTGGTACGCGAAGGCGATGCACTAGAACGTCTTGCCAAAATAAAGGTAGTCGCATTTGACAAAACCGGAACACTGACCTCCGGAACACCGCAGGTTTCCACTGCCAAGAGTCTTTCTCGTCTGAGTGACAGTAACGTGTACTACCTGGCTGCCTGTGCCGAACAGCTCTCCGAGCATCCGCTTGGAAAGGCAATCGTAAATTGCTACAAAAAGACAGACGGCGCACTTCCACTCTCCTCTGCCGCTGATTTTCAGATGATTCCGAGACAGGGCGTGCACGCGATTGTCAACGGCCATGTAATCCTTGCCGGAAACAAAAAGCTTTTATCTGCAAATGGCGTTTCCTACGACAATGCTTCGGACGCTGATCGCTACATTACACAAGGTTGTACCATTACCTACATTACCTGCGATGGTGCATTTGTCGGTTACATTGCCCTCTCCGATACACTTCGCGAGGAAAGTGCTTCCATGATCCGCAATCTCTATGATTTGCAGGCGCAGCCAGTTCTCTTGACAGGCGACCATGAAAATGCTGCCCATGCAATCGCAGACACACTGGGCATTCGCGACGTGCGTGCCAACTGTCTTCCAGAGGACAAATTGAACTTTATTGACGAATACCAAAAATCAGGCAGTCCAGTCTGCATGATCGGTGACGGAATCAATGATGCGCCTGCTCTGAAAAAAGCAGAGGTTGGAATCGCAATGGGTGGAATCGGAAGTGACATTGCTGTAGATGCCGCGGATATCGCACTCGTTGACGACGATATCAAAGAACTTCCTCATCTGGTTGCACTGTCAAAGCGCATGATGACAACAATCAAGCTCAATATGACCTTCTCGATGACACTGAACTTTCTTGCGATCACACTGGCCATCACTGGCACACTGAATCCGGTTGTCGGCGCACTGGTTCATAACGCCGGAAGCGTTCTTGTTATCACAAACTCAGCATTCCTGTTAAAATGGAGAAAAAAAGTCTAACAAAAAAGTCCGAATTCAAAAGCAAATGCCTCACAACCCTTTTATCTGGTCTGTGGGGCATTTACTTTCATCAAATTATTCTGACGTAAAATTAAATTTTATTATTAGAGAATTTTAATCTTGAACAACCCCGCCCGACGTGTCGGACGAGGATTCCATTGCAACCGTCAGGATT
>CAVCXB010000174.1:0-6434 GCA_963605535.1 Wujia chipingensis | reverse complement strand
AAAAAAGGAAGGAGAAAAATCATGGGTAAGAAAAATAACACGACAGCCTATCAGCATAAGAAGACACCGCTGATTACAGATATGAAGCGTCATAAGTGGCTGTACCTGATGGTTCTTCCGGGTGTTATCTGGATGATCATTTTCTGTTATCTGCCTATGGGCGGCCTAGTAATGGCATTTCAGGATTATAAATTACGTATCCGTGGTCATTCAGGCATATTTGCTAGTTTTATCTACAGCGATTTTGTAGGACTGGGTAATTTCAAGGAGTTCTTTACAAGTAAAACAGTCAGTTTCTGGACATTGTTCCGGAATACATTGTCCATCTCTTTACTGAGTTTGGCATTGTTCTTCCCGGCACCAATCATCCTTTCACTGATGCTGAATGAGTTAAAGTGCATGGCATTCAAGCGCGTTTCACAGACGCTGGTTTACATTCCTCATTTCGTATCTCTGGTTATTGTAGCATCTTTGACACAGCAGCTGTTCAATTCCAACGATGGTGCAGTTTATCAGTTAATGAAGATGTTCATGGGCGATGCGGCACCGAAGGTTTTAACCGATCCGAAGTTCTTCAATCAGCTGATTGTAGGACAGAGTATCTGGAAGGAAACCGGTTACGGTACCATCATTTTCTTAGCAGCACTTTCCGGTGTCGACATGCAGCTGTATGAGGCAGCCCGCGTAGATGGTGCAGGCAGATGGAGACTGATGTGGCACATCACACTTCCGGCGATCCGTGGTACTGTTGTTATCATGCTGATCATGAAGTGCGGAAGCATCTTAAATACAGGTTTCGAGCAGATCTATCTGATGAAGAACGACCTGAATGCTTCCCGAGCACAGGTATTTGATACCTACATTTACGAGAGAGGTATCGTAAGCGGTCAGTATTCTGTATCAGCTGCCGCAGGACTTTTCAAGTCTATCGTCAGTCTGATTCTTGTATTAAGTGCAAATAAGATCGCAAAGATTTGCGGCGAGAGCGGATTCTATTAAGGAGGCAAAAGCGATGGCTAACAAAATATCAAGAGCAAACAAAATCAAGCGGTCGCCGGGTGATGCATTTGTACAGGTTCTTCTGTATGTGATTGTAGCACTTTTTGCCATAGCAACCGTTATACCGTTTTTATATGTATTAGCTGGTTCCTTCGCGACAGAGCAGGAGTTGACTGAGAAGTCCTTCTTCCTGTTCCCAACCGTGTTCTCCACCAATGCATATTCTTACATTGTAAGAGATGGTTCTATTTTCAGAGGTCTTGCAAACTCTCTGTTAGTAACAATTGTCGGTACTTTTATCAATATGTTTATGAGTACAACACTTGCATATCCTCTGGCACGTTCCGACTTCCGTTGGAGAAACGGCATCACCAACATGGTTATTGTTACGATGCTGTTCGGCGGTGGTATGGTACCGAGCTATATCTTGGTTGTAAATATTCTTCATCTTCGTAATACATATTGGGCGCTGTGGCTGCCAGGCGCAATCAGTGCGTTCAACATGATTATTATTAAGAACTACTTTCAGGGACTTCCGAAGGAACTTGAGGAAGCATCTCATATTGATGGTGCATCCGATCTGACAATCTTCGTCAAGGTTGTTCTTCCTCTTTCCAAGCCAGTTTTAGCTTCTGTAGGTTTGTTCTATGCAGTAGGACACTGGAATGCTTACTTCAGCTCCTTGCTGTATATTGATAATGTAAACATGAAGGTTGTACAGCAGGTACTGCGTGAGGTTATGCAGCAGGCTCAGCAGGCAGAGACAGATGAGCTGATGGACTGGGGTTCTAATGGTGCTCCGCCGTCTAAGGCAGTTCGTATGGCTTCTACTGTAGTAGCGACTGTCCCGATTCTTTGTGTATATCCATTCATCCAGAAGTTCTTTACTCAGGGTGTTATGGTAGGTGCAGTTAAGGGTTAATAAAATGAAATGATAATGAGGGTGGTGAGCCGCCCGTCATATTTCATAGTAAATTTATATCTAGGAGGGTATATAAATGAATAAGAGATTTGTAGCAGCCGGTATGGCAGCGGCAATGGCAGCAGCAATGGTTCCATCTATGGCATTTGCAGATGAGAATCCAACTATTACACTGCTTGTACCAGAGTACAATGCAGGTAAGAGCTTAAAGAATGAAGGCTCAGATCAGGTTATCCAGATGGTTGAGGATTATACTGGCTTCAACTTCGAGATTAAGTGGGGCGACAATGGTGCATATGATCAGGTTCTCGGAACTACTCTGATGGACTTTGATAACATGCCGATGATCATCACATGTGGCGGATCCATGAACGGTACTATCGTATCTGCAGCTGAAGAAGGTGCATTCTGGGATCTGTCCGAGTATCTGAATGACAGCGAGAAGTTCCCGAATCTGTCTCAGGTTAATAAGGAAACTTTAAAGGGTCTGACTGTAGGCGGCGAAGTTATCGGTATCCCGCGTGTTCGTGAACTGGGACGTTACGGTTTCTCCTATCGTCAGGACTGGGCTGATAAGTTAGGTCTTGATACTCCAGAGACCATTGATGATGTTTACAACATGCTGTATCAGTTCACCTATGGCGATCCGGATGGAAACGGTGTAGATGATACATACGGTATGGAAATGACAAAGTACACAGGACCGTTCGATATCGTTCAGACTTGGTTTGGCTGTGGCAATGGCTGGGTAGAGCAGGATGGAAAGTTAGTTCCGGTACATCAGACTGCTGAGTATAAGGAAGCACTTGACTGGTTAAAGCAGGTTTACGATGATGGTTTAATGACTCCTGATTGGGTAACAATCGATTCCTCTGAGTGGTCTAACGGCTGCAAGAAGGGTGAGGCTGGTGTTTACATCGACGTTATGGATGGTGCTCGTCGTATCTGGGATTACTTTGTAAATAATGAAGTAGCATCTGTTACCAATCCGGATGAGTATGCATCTATGAACCTGTTAGGACCGATCAATGGCAAGACTCTGGCTACTTCCGGTTACAACGGATATTATCTGATCACTACCGATGGAGCCAAGACTGAGGAAGATGTTATCAACGCACTGACCTTCCTGGATAAGCTGAATGATTATGATATGCTGATTCTGGCTGATTATGGTCTTGAGGGTGTTACCTACAACTGGAACGAGGATGGACTGATTGAGACTATCGAAGGAGAGACAAGTGAGAGACCAAACCTTGGTCTGAACCAGATGGTAGCTTATATCCCGGGATATCCGGAAGACAAGAAGCCTGTAAAGCAGACCGAGAGAGATCAGGCTCTGAATGAGTGCTATGAGCAGAGAACCCGTCCGTCAGCAGTTAGCAACCCGGCATTAGCTTACCTGTCAGGTTCCTCGACTTACTCCAAGTATGGTTCTGACCTTGACAATATCCTGTCTGAGGCAAGAACACAGTACATCTGCGGTATCATTGATGAGCAGGGGCTGCAGGATGCTTGGGATGACTGGGCTAACAAGGGTGGAAATGATCTGATTGCTGAGATCAACGAGATGTACGCAGCGGATCAGGAGACCGCTGTTGCTGACGAGAACACCGAGGCTGATACTGAGGCAGCTACCGAGGAAGTTGCTACTGAGGAAGCTTCCAGCCAGGCTGAATAATTGAACACCATAATAAAATAAAAACCGTCAATGGTGTGATACCAAAGCGGTACTGGGAGGCACCTGGTTTCGGCCGGGTGCCTCTTCTTTTGTTTTTTGATGAATAAACGCCTCACGAATTGCAAAAACGAATTGCAAAAACGAATTGTAAAAAACGAATTGCAAAAACGAATTGCAAAAAGCAAAGTATATGTGAGGAATAGGCGAAAAAGAACGAGAAATGGGTCAAAGAAACATGGAGGACATGGAAATTATGGAAACGACAGATCAGACAGTCCCAGCAATGGCACTTCATCTGGTGAACAATAGAAAAACATATGGCTATACAACATGGGGCTGCATGTGGGAAAAAGGTGCGGTGCAAAAGGGTGATTCCTTTACGGTATCCGCACAAGATGGGACACCGGGTAGTGTTGTGCCGTCTCAGGCAAGAATAACGGCATATTGGTCGGATGGCTCTGTAAAGTGGACAGCGCACACCGCAGATAGCAGCAAAATCGGTGAAAAGCTTTTGGTTACTGCTGGAAAAAAGAATGAATGTGCAGTCAAAGACTCTCTTCGCATAGCGCAGGAAAACGATGCGTACCGTGTTGATGCAGGCTGCATCAAGGCCATTGTGCCAAAGAGCGGAACGAATATTCTTCGTGAGGTGAGCATAAACGGCTGCGAACAGGTGACAAATACTGACTTAATTTTACAGCTTGAGGAGCGCAGCAACGAAAATGGTGTACCGGTTCAAAAGATCGTGCCATACACGGGTGAGATTGAGTCCGTGACAATTGAAGAACAGGGACCCGTTCGTGTGACCTTCTGCTTAAGAGGAACTCACGTCAGTCATGTGAATGACCGCCGCGTGATGCCGTTTGTGCTCCGCGAGACTATCTATATGAACAGTCCAAAGATTGACTTTGAACATACTTTTTTGTTTGATGGCGATGAGAAGAAGGATTTCCTGAAAGGTCTTGGCGTGCGTTTCCATCGTCCGATGCATGGTGCGCTCTATAACCGTCATATTCGTTTTGGCACCGATCACGGCAGCTTCCATGAGGAGATGGTTGAGCTTCTCAGCTGGCGTCCGCGAATTGCACCGTCCATCTACGATGCGCAGACAAAGGGCGAGATGCTGTATCTTGATGCAGAAAACGATGAGGCCGCAGCCACCGCAATCAAGGCGTCACAGCAGATGCCAATCTGGAGCCGTTATGTGCTCTGCCAGGACAGTGCAACTCATTTCTCCATCAAAAAGAAAATTGGAAATCCAGAGTGCTGCTACATCGAAGGACTTCATGGCATGAGAGCGCCGGGCAGCGTAAACATTGCCGATGAGAGCGGAAGCTTCTCTCTTTCCTCCAAGGATTTCTGGCAGAAATATCCGTCTGCAGTTGAGGCAGGCGATATTGATCAGGACAATGCGGAAGTGATTTTCTGGCTCTGGTGTCCGCAGGTCGAGGCAATGGATTTTCGCCACTATGCCGATCAGGGCTATTCGCAGACCTACTACGAGGGTTTTGATGTAGTCGGCGCAACACCGCTTGGCATTGCAAATACAAACAATTTCTCCATCGAGCTTTCCGACAAAGCAGTATCCGATGCTGAAAGCTTAAAGCGCTTTGCAGACAGCGTGCAAAAGCCGCCGGTTTACATCGCAAAGCCAGAATTTTATGCCCAGATGCAGGCATTTGGCGAGTGGAGCCTTCCATCTGAAAAGACCGAGGTGGAGCGTTTCTTAGAGGAGCAGCTGGACAAAGCGTTCGATTTTTATAAAAATGAGGTAGAGGTGCGCAGCTGGTATGGCATGTTTAACTATGGTGATATCATGCATACCTACGACCCATTCCGTCACAGCTGGCGCTACGACATGGGCGGTTATGCATGGCAGAACACGGAGCTTGTGCCGACGCTGTGGCTGTGGCTTGCATTTATGAGAAGCGGCAGGGAAGATATCTTTACGATGGCAGAGGCGATGAGCCGTCACTGCTCTGAGGTCGATATCTATCATTTCGGCCCGCTGAAAGGACTTGGTTCACGCCATAACGTGCGTCACTGGGGCTGCTCCTGCAAGGAGGCGCGTATCGCGATGGCAGGTCATCATCGTTTCTACTACTACCTGACAGGCGATCTTCGTCTGCAAGATGTGTTCGATGATGTAAAGGATGCCGACGATGCAATGCTTGAGATGGATCCGCTTCGCTTCTTCTTTGATAAGGATAAGATGCATGCCCCGTCTCACGTTCGTTCCGGCCCGGACTGGTCCAGCTTTTGCTCGGACTGGATGACGCAGTGGGAACGCTTTAACGATGGCAATTATAAAAATAAAATTCAAATCGGAATCGATGATTTGAAGGCATTGCCGCTTCGTCTGACATCAGGCCCCGATTTTGAGTATGATCCAAAGGACAGTCATCTTCGTTACATCGGAGAGCGTACCAACGGAGGAAGTCATCTTCAGGTGTGCATGGGTGCTATTCAGGTGTGGATTGAAATTGCAGATCTGCTCGGTGATGAAGAGTGGAAGGATATGCTTGCACAGCACGGCCGTTTCTATTATCTGCCGCGGGAAAAGCAGCTTGAGGAGTCACATGGCTTGATCGGAGATCGCCAATTTACATTGCCATTTATGGCATCGGGACTCGCCGCATACGGCGCAGATCGTCTGCATGATAAGGAATTGGCACAGACCACATGGAAGATTCTTATTCATGCGCTTTGCATGCACAATAATACAGAAGGATTTTGTGCGCATGACATTGCAGATGTTGGAAACAAAGAAGTGCTTCACGAGATTCCGTGGATTAGCACAAACTTTACCTCACAGTGGTGCTTAAATGTCATCAC
>CAVCXB010000173.1:0-6437 GCA_963605535.1 Wujia chipingensis | reverse complement strand
AGGTACAAGGCACCGCTACCGCCCCGGCTGCGCATCCATAATTGTATCGGATATTTCCTCGTTTGTCAAGGGGTGTTTCTTCTTTTTTACCCGGATGCGTTTAAAAAACTCTGACAATATCTGCGAACATTCGGGTTCAAGCACGCCCTTTGTGATCGGAATCTGATGGTTAAATTGCTGCATATCAAGCAAATTTAAGATAGAACCTGCACAGCCTGCCTTGGCATTCATTGCACCAATCACCACGCGGTCAAGACGCGCCTGCACGGCGGCTCCTGCGCACATCTGGCATGGCTCAAGCGTCACATACATCGTGCAGCCCTCTAAACGCCAGTCCCCCAACTTTTTCGATGCCTTTTTCATCGCCGCCAGCTCTGCATGACCGAGCACCGACTTTTCAACATTTCGTCTGTTATAGCCTCTGGCAATCACCTTTCCATCACAGACGATCACACAGCCGATCGGGACCTCATCAATGGCCGCTGCTTTCTTTGCCTGTGTCAATGCCTGACGCATAAATTTTCGATCTTCTTTTTCTCTTTGCTTTTCCTTTTGCTCATTCAATGCTGCTTTTTCGCTTTCGGAAAGCTGCTGCTCTTTTCCTGCTGCCATTGTTTTTCCCTTTCTCCTCTTTCCAGCCTAAAATCATGTAGGTTCACATGCTGGAGGCTGTCTCTCTTGCCCCTTCTGCTTCCGACGGAAATGCAAGCGGCACACACCAGTAGCCAAAATCACCATTTCCTGCCTTCTGCGACTTTACCGAGCGAAACCGATAAAAGCCAAACATCTGCGCCATCAGCTCCTCGCTCTTTTCATAGTTGCCCGGCACCCACAGCTCGTAGCGTCCGTCCGTCACTCTGGCAAATACGATGTAGCGATACTTCACAAAACTATACATCAAAAAGCCATTGCTGCTTAGCATCCAATTCTGACGGGGAAGACGACCGATATCCGCTGGCATGGCCTTCAGACAAACTACAGTATCGCCCGGAAGTGTCTCGATATGCGGATAGACCGCACTTAACTGCTCCCAAATGCCATCGGCACTACCGGACTTTTTCGGTTCAAGCTTTTTCGATGCACTTTTTATCGTTTTCTCGACAATTTCCTGATCGGTTACCTCCATTGTCTGAAGATCTTCGCTGGAATTCGATGCCTCGGACAAATCGTCTTCGGGCAGACTCGCTCCTGGCGGATTTTCTTCGGTCTGATCTACTTGGGTCTGATCTACTTGGGTCTGATCCACTTGGGTCTGATTTTCTTCGGAATGATTTTCCTCGGAATAATGTTCTTTGGATCGTTTTTCTTCGGCTTCATTCGTTTCTTTTCCAAATAGTGATAATCCGAAATACTGATCATCCCAGACGGTCGCATATGCATTGGAAAAGGGCTGCTGGCGTCCTGCCACCAGTCCGCACAGCTGTTCAAAACGGATGGCGCTTCCCGCCAGATGGCTTCCATTATTGACATATTGAAGCTGTCCTTTTCCATTTTTTACAACCATCCGGCCAAGCGGCACGCAGCCGCAGCCCCCGTCTGTACGGTAAAAGCCAAACACATGCAAAATTTCTGCCTGCTCCTTGTTTTTTACCGACAGGAAAATGCGCTGCACATCTCCCCGAATCTCTACCTTTGCGAATCCGCAGTTTTCTTTTTTCTGATCTCCCTCATACTCAAATAAATATGAGAGGAAACGCTGATATTGTGCCATACCGATACCTCCCTTTTTACACGTCGCGGTCGTAGTTTGCTTGAGCGGTGAGGCGGATTGCCTCATTCATATCCTCACAGCTATGAACGCTATATAAATAAATATGGAAGGGAAGTATCGTTTAGAACCAGTTTCGTGCTCTTTATTTCGACGTTTCCGACAGTGCATCAGCGAGCGCTGCAAACTGCTCAAGCGTGAGTGTCTCGCCGCGCACATTTGCGGCCAAACCAATGCTTTCGAGCACGGCTGCCAGCTCGTCCTTGCTCTTATTTAAGCCTCCGACATTGTATAAGCCATTTACCAGCGTTTTTCTTCTCTGGTTAAAGGATGCGCGGATGATATCAAACATCAGCTTCTCATTCTTTACTGCCACCGGTGTCTTATGGCTTGTCAGACGAATGACTGCACTGCCGACATTTGGTCTTGGCATAAAGCAGTTCGGCGGAACATTTGCCACGATATACGGTTCTGCATAAAACTGTACAGCAAGTGAGAGGGCACCGTAATCCTTGCCGCCCGGAAGTGCCTGCATACGCTGTGCAACCTCCTTTTGAACCATGACAGTCACGCTCTCCATCGGAACATGATTTTCAAACAGGCCCATCAGAATCGGTGTCGTAATATAATATGGAAGGTTTGCCACCACTTTGATGCGCTTGCCCTCGCACTGCTCCTCGACAAGCTTATTGATATCAAGCTTTAACACATCATTATGGATGACGGTCACGTTATCATATGCGGATAATGTGTCCTGCAAAATCGGGATCAAATTATCATCAATCTCAACGGCAAAAACATGCTTTGCAGACTCACACAGATACTGCGTCAGCGTACCGATTCCCGGTCCGATCTCGAGCACGTAATCCTCCGATGTAATCTCGGCTGCGCGCACAATCTTGTCGAGCACATGCGTGTCAATCAGAAAGTTCTGACCGAATTTCTTTGCGAAATGGAACTGATATTTCTGCAGTACTTCTATTGTATTTTTCGGATTTCCTAATTCAGCCACAGTTTTCCTCCAATCGATATAGCTTTCTCGCATTCTCAAGCGTAGTCTGGATAATAATTTCCTCCGGTATCTGCTTGATTTCGGAGAGCTGCTTTACTACTTCTTTTAAATACATGGAATTGTTTCGTTTTCCGCGGTGCGGAGGCGGTGCCAAATACGGGCTGTCGGTTTCAAGTACAATTGAAGACAGCGGAATCGCAGCCGCCACTTCCTTTATCACTTTCGCATTCTTAAAGGCAAGCACACCGCCGATTCCAAGGTAAAAGCCCATCGAAACGTACTCCTTTGCCATCTCTACAGAGTAGGAATAGCAATGAATGACGCCATAATTTCCAGCCTTTGCTGCCTCTTTCATGATGTCCATTGTGTCCTTTGCCGCTTCTCTGCTGTGAATAATGATCGGCTGATCGACCTCTCTTGCCAGCTCAAGCTGTCTTAAGAACCATTTTTTCTGGATCTCTCTCGGTGCATTGTCCCAGTAATAGTCCAGTCCAATCTCACCGATCGCTACCACCTTTTTTTCTTTGGTAAGAGAACGAAGCGTCTCAATGTCCTCTTCCTTCATATCAGCGGTACTGTCCGGATGGACACCGACAGCCGCGTAAATCTGCGGCCACTTTTTCGCAAGCTCAACCGCACGTTTTGAGGATTCCATGGACGCACCAACGTCCGTTATACAACAAATGCCGGAAGAGAAAATCTCCTCCAGCAGTGTGTCGCGATCCTCATCAAATGCATCATCATCGTAATGCGCATGAGTATCAAAAATCATTCTCTATTTCCTCTCTGTCCTGATCTGTCAAAATGAATCCCGTTCATTCTATTGATCAAGCCAATCCAATCAATTCATCAGTCCAGTGTCTCTGCTGGCTCTTCCTCTGCTGCCGGTACTTCTGCTGCTGGAGCTACTCCTGCATCGTCCTGAGCCGGAGTATCTGGCTGAGCTGGCGTGTCTGGCTGGGTATCCGTTGATGCTGGCGTATCTGGCTGAGTATCGGTTGGTGCTGGCGTATCTGGCTGAGTATCGGTTGGTGCAGTTGATGGCTCGGTTGGCACCGTTGATGGCTCGGTTGGCACCGTTGATGGTTCTGTTGGTACCGTTGATGGCTCGGTTGGTACCGTAGATGGCTCGGTTGGTACCGTTGATGGCTCGGTTGGCACCGTTGATGGCTGCGTCGGCTGGGTAGCTGGCTGCGTCGGCTGGGTCGGACGTGTAGCAGGCTGCGTCGGCGCAGTAGACGGCTGCGTTGGGGTTGCCGTGGTAGTCGTAGTCGTCTCCTCAGCTGTGGTATGCTTTGTCGTCTTCTCCTCGGTAGTCTCTTCCGTTGTCTCCTCTGTGGTTTCTTCCTCAGTAGAGGTTTCCTCCTCGGTAGAAGTCTCCTCTTCAGTAGAAGTCTCCTCCTCACTGGAAGTTTCTTCTTCGATGGATGTCTTCTCCTCGGCAGAAGTTTTCTCCTTCGTACTAGCCTCCTCCTTGCTTGTCTGCTCAACTGTTAATGGAAGCTTTGCTTTATCTGTATCCTTCTTAGAAGAATTCAGCATATTTACAGTAGCAGCACCTACCGCAACAATTCCTACCAGACAGACTACAATCAGTCCACCTAAGATGCCATTTACCTTTGACTTTTTCTTTCTCGGCTCCTCATGAGAGTGAGAGTGTTCCGAAAAATATGCGGCATTATCTGCACTATATGAATTCGCGCTTCTGCTGGAAGCAGATGTCGCATTGGCCGAAAAACGCGGATTATCTATATGGTTGACAGTTAACACATGACCATTTCCAGACTGTTCATCTTCATCCTCATACTCGTCATTGCTGTCCTCATAGTCGTCGTAATTGGAATCCTCATCTTCGTATTCCTCATTCGCATCGTCTTCATAGTTGTCTTCGTCGGCATCGCGATACGAATCTTCCTCATAGTTATCATTGTCATCATCATAGCCATCTGCTGCATCGGAATCATTCTCCTCATCGTAACCGCCCTCAGATAACAATTCATCATAATCCTGTAAATCTCTACGTTTAAAAACGGTGTCTACGCTTACTGCTACCAAGTTCTTGCCACAAATTGGGCAGGATCTAGTACCTTCTTCAAGCTTTGCACCACATTTTGGACATATCATTCTCAAATTCCTTTCTGATTATCCTCGTTTTTTCATTTTTCTAAGGCTGTGTATTTCTTAGCGTCTTCGTCTTGCTGTTCAAGCGATTCTTGTTTTACTGTTCCAGCTGGTTCAGTGCATTCAAAACACGCTCATAGCATGCCTGCATGCCTGGCCACATAACTTTCGCGGTACTCATATCACCTGCTCTGAGTGCCTCGGTGATGTCATGGCTCTCCTGAAACAGAGATGTAAAACCAAGATTTGCACAGATTCCCTTTAATGTATGTGCTGCACGGAATGCAGTCTCAACATCGCCTGCCTCCATTGCCTCATTAAACTGTGCCATGCTCGGCTCCTTCTTAAACATCAATGCAAATTTTTGTATTCTTGCTTCATTCATGAGACGCTTGCGTACATCTTCGTAATCTCCGCCCATAGCCTCATAACATTCTTTTACTGTCATTTCCTCTCCAATCTATTAAAATGGTAAGTTTACTATTCCGTTTTGTATTCTACTCTATCGTTCCCAAAATTTCAACCCGTTTTCTTTGCAATCCGTGAACAAAATCACATACTCTCAAAAATTTTACTTGGATTGTCACGCATAATGCGGCTCGTATAAAGACGACCCATATGCTTCTTTAAGTACTCGCAGCACTCTCCCAAATGCGGCGCACGCCCTCTTAAATTGTGGGCATCACTTCCAATATAATGAATCATATCTTCCTGCATGAGTTTCTTGCAAAAACGCTGCGCGCCTAATCCATCTTTTCCAATCACGGCATCGGCATTTACCTGCATCTCACAACCCATCTCAATCAAATCGGCAATCAGATCAAAATCCTTTCGTGTTGCACGATAACGCTCAATATGAGCAAGAATCGGACGATAACCGCTGCTTAACAGGGCATCGGCGCGCTCCTTAATAAACGCTCTTGTGCTATTATGTGCAAACTCCGTAAGGACGTAGCGTGAATCTGCCAACGTCGGGCGAAGAGCCCGGTCGAGTGTCTCGACCATCTCCATATTGGCATGAAACTCGCAGCCCAAATACAGGCGAATATTTTTATATCGCGTCTCGTATACCAGATCATCATAAGCATCCCAAATATCCTCCATATCTGGTTCAAACATCTCTTTTCGAAAATGTGGTGTCAGAATAATTGTTCCAACTCCCGCTTCGATTTCCTTTTCGATCAGTTCAAGGGCAATATCCATATTTTTTGCCCCATCGTCTACTCCCGGCAGAATGTGACAGTGAATGTCATACAAATCTCTCATAAATTCTTTCCTTTATTCTTATATTCTTATTCTTTATTCTGTACTATCGGATTTTCTTTTCAAAAACGTTTACAAAATCGTTTACTTGATCTTGCAAAGCCTTGATTTTCCTAGCTTTTCAAGCCTATTCTAACATTCTGCCTAACCGCTTGTCAACTGTTAGAAACTGGTTTTAATTCTCAACAAACGAAAGTGGAAAAAAGAAAAGCCAAGAGAAACAATTCCCATGGCTTTATCTTTCTTATCATAATGAAATTATAATAAACTTATTCTATTCTTATCTGGTAACGATCTCTACCGGAACGTTTAAGATCTTTGCTACCTTTAAGA
>CAVCXB010000172.1:0-6467 GCA_963605535.1 Wujia chipingensis | reverse complement strand
ACCCCAGGATCTGATATTAGTATAACACATTTTCCGAAAAAATCAAGTAAACATTGCTCTTTTTTTGTTATTGTTTACTTTTTTTCTTCTTCGTCCGGTGCGTCCTCATCCCAGTCATCCTCTAAGATTTCATCGCCCTCAAAAGAGTCCTCATATTCTTCATACGCACCAGATTCGTCGTCCCAGTCTGCCTCTTCGATCTCCTGAGGTTTCCATACATTTTCATCCTGCTGTGCATTTTCCAGACTCTGAACCGTTTTTGCCTGCTCATGCTCTGGTGCCTCTTCTACCGGTACTGCAAACTCCTCTGCGGACTCGTCTTTCTTGTGCTTCTTCTTGGACGCTTTTCCAGTGCGCTCTGCCTGTGCACGGGCACTCTCTTTTACATGTGCCTTAGCAGCTTTCTGTACCTTTTTCTGTGCTGAAATCGGCATTGCAACCACTTCTTTATCATCCGCATTCTCATTTTTAGACTCATCATCACCTGTATCACGTCTTCGAATCAAGGTAACGGCCAACACTGCGACAACAAGTGCAATCGCAAAGATTACACCGATCACAACCATGGTCAGATTGTTGACGGTCAGCTGATAGCGGTAGGTCTGCTCCGGAATCGTTGGTCCTGCTGCAACTGTCGATGCGCTCTGACTTGCTGCCTCAGAATTCACTGCACCACTCTTGTTTTCTGCCGGTGCCTGTGATTCTGGCTCTTCCTGTTTGGATGCCTCCCCACTGCTTGCTGCTTCAGGCTCGTCTGACTCGACAGAGGACAGCTCCGGCTCTGGAACGGTCTGATCTGGTGTCAATGTATTGACTACCTCATAGGTACCAACAGGAGAACCATCCTGGAAAATCAGATACTGGGAAGATACATAGCCCACACCATTGATTGTCTCAATCTGGCTCCAGTTTCCAAAAGTGCCGATTCGATGAACCGCATCACCTGGCATCAATGAACCGATTCGCGGTGCGTAGGTACTCGGATATTGGCGGACATTCAGTCCAGATGCCAGCTCGTTTTGTGCCATAACATAATCGTCTGCTGCTGCATAATTTTCCTGCTCATTTCCCTGCACCTTTAAGAATGCATGATCCAAAAGTGTCTCGGTATCGCTGTAGAAATTATCATTATCAGACTTCATGATTACACAGATCAGATCCATGCCATCACGATATGCCGCTGTTACTAAGGTACGTCCTGCCTTCGCAGTATGTCCGGTCTTACCGTCATACACACCCTCATACGGCAGTGCGCCGTTGATTAGCTGATTGGTGCTGGTACAAGTTCTTTCACCGTACTTATTGGTAGCTGGAATCGTGTAGGTTGCACTGGAATCAATATAACGGAATGTATCGTTCTTCAGTGCTGCATCAAAAATGATAGCCATGTCGTGAGCCGTGGTATAATGATCATCATCATCAAGTCCATGTGCATTCATGTAATGCGTGTTGACTGCACCAAGCTCCTGTGCCTTTTCGTTCATCATCTCGACAAACGCATCAATGGACCCGGCTGTGTAGACAGCGAGTGCACTTGCACACTCATTTGCGGAGTTTAACATCAGTCCGAAAAGAGCATCGCGAACAGTCATCTCCTCATCCAGAATCGCAACTGGATTCAATGTGGAGCTGTTACTGCTGATGGAATCCATAACTTCGCTGTTAAATACAACGGTGTCATCTAAATTGGTACAATGCTCCAGCGTGACAAGTGCTGTCATAATCTTAGTGATACTTGCTGGATAATAGCGGTCATCCATGTTTTTGGAATAAACAATGGAACCGTCCTTTCTGTTTACTACACAGTATGCCTCCGCTTTGACATCAGGTCCGTCCTGTTGTGCAAATACGGATACGACAGACAGCATGCAAAAACACACTGCTACTAGTACTGCCGCTATTTTTTTCATAGATTTTTCCATAATACGTAACCTTCTTACGCCTTCCATTTTTTTTCGTTTCTGTTGGTCATTATACATGATTTGTTCCTATTATGCAAGCACTATTCCAGTAAATGGCGGATATCGAGTTGTCCCCAGCCCTGATGACTACGCGAAAGTCCTAGGCTTTTTGCACTTTGGAAAAGCTTTAGCTTTACATTTTTGTTGGTTATTTTCGGATAACGCTCTCGTAAAAGAGCAATCGCGCCCGATACCATCGGTGTGGACATACTGGTTCCGCTCTTGATCGTATAGGGCGGCCCATTCTGCTCATAGGAGGCGTTTGCCGCTACGATATTGGTACCGGGTGCCACGATCTCTGGTTTGCAGATACAGGCTCCCGTCGGCCCTCTACCCGAATAATTGTGATGCATCCGACCTGCCTCGTCGATCATCTCTTTATCGTCACAGGAGCCTACGGTGATGATTTTTCGGCTAATGCCCGGAGAGGTGATGTTGTGCTGCTGCATCCCCTCGTTTCCAGCTGCTGAGCAGACAATAAGGCCGCAGTCCCACAAGCCTTCCACGGCTTGAACGAGCTGTGAGTTTTCTTTCTGGCGCTTGACGGAGCCGACTGATATGTTGACGATCTGCACGCCAAGACGTTTGTAATTTTCTCGCAGCCAGCGAAGTCCCTCTAACATTGCGGAGAGCTTGCCTTTTCCCTGGCCGTCGAGTACGCGCACGGCAACTAGTTCGGCATTGGGGGCGACTCCTTGAATGCGGCCGCCGGACAGGGTGCCGTTTCCGGCGATGATGCCTGCAACATGGGAAGGAGGAAATGGAATGGCGACCCGGGCGGGATATGCTACCCAAAAGGTTACAAACGCCTGTGCCTGTGTTTTTTCTCCTGTACATGAAGAAATCGTTCATCAGAAATGATAGGCTCATGGGCATGTTCTATCTTAATCCACTCTTCTGCTGGAATCTGTATCCGAGCTGGATTTTTGTAACTGACGGTTCTTGTCTTTCCCTGTACTATTTTCCCGGTGTAACACTCATTTGCTAAAATTCGATAGATACTTCGTTCACTCCAGCCCGCCTTTTTGTCAGGAGCTAGATAATCCTTTTGTTGACAATGGTGTACAAGTTCCTTTACTGATGTTCCATTTGCATATAATTCAAATAGTTCTTTTACTATCGAAGCTTCTGGTTCTTTCAATAGTAATTTATGTGGATCCTCTGCAGATTTTTGATACCCAAACGGTGCATTGCTTCCGATAAACTCACCCCGAAGTACCTTCTGATGCAGAATTTCCCGAACATTTTCAGAAATCTCCTGGCAATACCATTCATTGACGAGAGCGTAGATCTGCCTTGTCTTTTTGCCGCTTCGTCGCACCGCAAAGGATGTACTTCCCCCATTTTTATCTGTAGTGCCAGTATCCACACCATCCGTCACACCAATAAAACGAATATGCAGATGCGGTAATTCCTGATGAAGATACTGCTCAATATGTAAAAAATTTCGGGAAAAACGCGACTGATTCTTTGCCAGAATGACATCGAAGCAACCTTTTCGGGCGTCCTCCATCATCTGTGCAAAACCGGGACGCGCATCTGTCAAACCGGATATAGCCTCATCGGTATATTCATTTACAATTATAAAATTATGTTCATTTGCGTACCATTCTAAGAGTGCTCGCTGGTTTTCAATGCTCTCCCGCTTATCCTCCTTGCTCAGTCGAAGATACAATGCAGCACGCATGCATACCTCCTGCCCTTTTTCCTCTTTTTATTGTATGGCAAGCTCCTCACCTGCATTCCTGCAAAAAGTAGAAAAGCGCAGCAGAATAAACCTGCTGCACTCCCCTATCATTTTTTATACGCCCCTGAAGCGTCTTGTCTTTACCTTGATCGGCTTCGGCGGCTTCACATCGTGGCGATGATCGTACCAGTAGAAAAACTTATCGTATCCCTTTGTGGCAACGTCAATAATCATCGGTGCAAAGTTGACTGCTGCCAGCGTAACAATCACGCAGGTAAAGTTCAGTCCGACAAGCTCCATCAGACGCTGTCCAATTACCATCGCAACCAGATAAGCGGTCTGCATCAAATAGATGACAAACTTGCGGTACGCGGTCATTGGCGAATAAACTTGACGCAACGTGATCAAATAAACCCATCCAGTCGCCAGTACGCATACAGTGGAAAGCATCTCACGCGATGTTTCCAGTGAATGACCGACATTATTGATGATCGTGATCATCATCGTGATCGTGATCGCCGCTGGCATCGACATTCGAAGCACCTCGCGGAAGAAATGCTTGTTGACCTTCTGGAAGTTTGGCTCGAGCTGTAGGAGCATTGTCGGAATCGCAACGGCACAGCCATTGATGACCGACAACTGAATCGGCTGGAACGGATAGTTCTGTCCGACAATGATGGTTAACAATGCGGTCAATACTGAAAAACCAGTCTTGATCAGGAACATAGACGCGGCGGCTTTAATATTGTTAATGACGCGGCGGCCTTCATTTACAATATGTGGCAGTGATGCAAAGTCCGAATTTAACAACACGAGATTTGCAGTATTCTTCGCTGCCTCACTTCCCGATGCCATCGCGATGCTGACATCCGCATCCTTAAGCGCCAAAACGTCGTTGACACCATCTCCCGTCATCGCTACAGTACGTCCATTTTGCTTTAACAGTTTGACCATCAGCTGCTTCTGCTTTGGCGTTACACGGCCAAATACCGAATATTTTAAGATGGCATCCTCCATCTCCTCATCAGTACGGATTGTCGTGGCATCAATATACTTGTCAGCATCCTTTAAGCCTGCGCGCGCTGCAATCGCTGCTACGGTTACTGGATCATCACCAGAAATGACCTTCAAATCAACGCCCTGCTCTTCAAAATACCCCAGAATATCCGGCGCATTCTTACGAATCACATCAGTCATAAAAACAAAGCCAACAATCTCAAAGCCCTCTGCCAGATTGTAATCGGTCATCTCATTTTTGCTGTGCGCTACGGTCAGCACACGAAGACCCTGACGCGCATATTCTGCAATCTTCTCGAGCACTGCTGGATCGGGCTGTGGGAAAATAAACTGGTAAGCACCCATCAGATAGGTTCCCTCACCTTCGAATACAACACCACTGAACTTACGCTCTGAGGAGAACGGCAGTACCAGCTTTGTGTTATCGGACATATTTTTCTTATAATGCTGGCGAAGCGCTTGGAATGTCTCGTTCTCATCGCCTAAGGCAGCTACCATTCTGCCCATCAGCTGTTCCAGATCAGCATCTTCTTTTACGGCTTCTTCGCCCTGCACGCACAGATGACCTTCGGTGATCGTTCCAGTCTTGTCCAGACACAGCGTATCCACACGCGCTAGCGTCTCGATACAAAATAGTTCACGCACCAATGTGCTTCGTCTTGCCAGACGGACAGCGCCGAGTGCCAATGCCACACTGGTAAGGAGTACCAATCCCTCAGGAATCATACCAAGTACGGCCGCTACCGTATCAAGTGCAGCCTGTTCATAGGTGCTGTGTGAAATCCAATACTGCTTTGCAAACAGTGCAATGCCGAGCGGTACAATGATAATACTAATAAACTTTAAGATCGTATCAAGATTTCGCTGCAGCTCTGTCTTATAGCGTTTAAACTGCTTTGCCTCTGCAGAAAGCTTTTCCATGTAGCACTCGTGACCCACTTCAGTTAACAGACAAAGTGCCTTTCCGGAGGTGACAAAGCTTCCTGAAAGCACCTTACTTCCACACGTTTTATGGATGGAATCAGACTCTCCTGTTAATAGTGACTCGTTGACATCTGCCTCTCCGTCCAGAATCACACCGTCTGCTGGAATCTGTCCGCCGCTTTTCAGTAAAATGACATCATCCTTTACGAGTTCAGAAACCGTTACAGACTTCTTTACACCATCACGGATCACATCGGCATGGCTGACCGTCAGAATCTTTAATTTATCAAGCGTAATCTTTGCCTTGATCTCCTGAAAGATACCAATCAGCGTATTTGCAATGATGATAAAGATGAACAGCATGTTCTTATAGGAGTGCACCGATAAGACAAGCACAAGCAACACGATATTGATAAAGTTGAAAAACGTAAGTGTATTTCCCAACACAATATCCTTAATACTTCGGTTGCTGGCATCCTGAATGGCATTGACCTGTCCGTCAGCAACGCGTTTTTCTACCTCTGCCTGTGTCAGTCCCTGAAAACGCAGTTCTCCATTCTCCCCGGTCTGCACGCGCGTGTGTTCCCGTGGCTTGAACCCGTCTTGTGTTACTTCTTCCCTGTCGTCCATAAGCCCTCTCTTTCACTTTCATTCTCTTATTGATTTTCGTATGAACAACCACTTAAAAATGATGAAGCATTTGCAGTTGTACAAACAATTCTTATCTTAGCATACCAATTTGCCAAATACAAGTTTTTCCGTTTTTTTTAAAGAAGTTTTAATTTTCTCTTCCCATTTTTGCCTTTCTGGTATATAATACCCGTGAATCAAACGAGTCATACAATCGGAAAGGAGTTACTCTCTATGAGACACTTATT
>CAVCXB010000171.1:0-6505 GCA_963605535.1 Wujia chipingensis | reverse complement strand
ATTTCAAAAATATGGTCATTCTTTCCTTTGAGGAGATTACAGACCGCAATCAGGCCGAACTGTTACGTCAGGCCGAACTGTATATCACGAGAGAGCAGGCAGCACCGTGCGGTGAAAATGAAAACTTTATTACCGATCTGATTGGTCTTCGTGTCGAGGATGAAAACGGAGAGGAACTTGGTAAGTGTACCGAAGTATACCAGACTGGTGCAAACGATGTCTATGAGATCGAACTGTTGGATGGAAGAAAGGTACTGTTTCCGGCAATCCCGTCCTGTATCTTAAATGTTGATCTTGAAAAAGGCATGATGACAGTCCATGTCATGGCTGGACTGATCGACTAATGAGTGAAACGATTTGCGGATGCGCCAGTCAAAATCGCAGTCTGTTTGCAAATCGTAAGAAGAAAGAGGTAACTTCATGCATTATTATGTATTGACATTGTTTCCGGAGATGATTACAAATGCCTGTGGCGAGAGTATTCTCGGGCGTGCATCCCAAAAGGGGCTGATTTCAGTAGAAGCAATCAATATCCGTGATTATTCTACAAACAAGCATAATCGTGTCGATGATTATCCGTATGGCGGCGGAGCGGGCATGGTCATGCAGCCAATGCCGGTGTATGATGCGTGGAAAGATTTGACAGACCGCATCGGCAAAAATCCGCGTGTATTGTTTATGACGCCTCAGGGTAAGCCGTTTTCCCAGAAGTTAGCTGAAGAGTACGCAAAAGAGGACGATCTGATCTTTCTTTGCGGCCATTATGAGGGTATTGACCAGCGTGTGCTTGACCGCATCGTCACCGACGAGGTGTCAGCTGGTGATTTTGTGCTTACAGGCGGCGAGCTTCCGGCGATGATGATGATCGATTGCATTTCTCGCCTTGTTCCAGGTGTATTAAATAATGAAGCGTCTGCACAGGACGAGTCTTTTGAGGGCAATCTCCTAGAGTATCCGCAGTACACAAGACCGGAAGTTTTCATGGGCGAGGCGGTACCACCAGTTCTGTTATCCGGCCATCATGGCAACATTGACAAGTGGAGACGTGAGCAGTCGATCCTTCGCACCGCACAAAAGCGCCCAGATCTTTTGGCAAATGCTGAGCTTACCAAGAAGGAGCAGCAGTGGCTGAAGGAGCAACTTCACGGTAAAAAAATAAAGTGAAAAACAAAAATAAAAAAGTTTCAAAAATCACTTGACAAATGATCGACAATGCGGTATGCTATTAGTGTTGTCAATAAACAGGAAAGCAGAGGATTCACTCTCACCTTAGCGCAAAGGCGTCTCGGGTTGATATTTAAGTTCACATATCGTATTCGATAGTATTTTGTGTATCTTAATGGTGGATCGTCGCGGTCCATCATTTTTTTTGCGTAAAAGCAGTTCACAACATTTTTCGATGGGGGTACAAAACAATTAGCAGTTTAATGATTAATGAGCAAATCCGTGACAAGGAAGTACGGTTAATTGGCGAGGAAGGACAGCAGCTTGGAATTATGTCCTCCAGAGATGCCATGAAGCTGGCAAAGGATGCCGGATTGGATCTGGTAAAGATTGCACCGACGGCTAAGCCGCCAGTATGCAAGATTGTTGACTATGGCAAGTTCCGTTATGAGCAGGCCAGAAGAGAGAAAGAAGCCAAGAAGAAGCAGAAAGTCATTGAAGTAAAGGAACTGAGATTGTCTCCGAACATCGATACAAATGATTTGAATACAAAGGTGAACAATGCGCGAAAGTTCCTGGAAAAGGGCGATAAGGTAAAGGTTACCTTACGTTTCCGCGGCAGAGAGATGGCCCATATGGGTGCTTCCAAACACATACTGGATGACTTTGCTGAAAACCTCAAGGATATCGCATCGGTTGAGAAACCGCCGAAGTTAGAGGGTAAGAGCATGAGTCTGGTATTGGCAAAAAATATCAAGTGATTGACAGGAGGAAATTATAATGCCAAAGGTAAAAACAAGCAGAGCAGCTGCAAAGCGTTTTAAGAAGACAGGTACAGGCGAGTTAAAGAGAATGAAGGCTTACAAGAGCCATATCTTAACTAAGAAGTCTGCTAAGAGAAAGAGAAATCTTAGAAAGGCTGCTATGACAGATAGTACCAACGTAAAGAACATGAAGAAGATTTTACCTTATTTATAATTTTACGATTTTATAAGTAAGTTTGGGAAACATTTCTGCACAGGATTCGCGAGAGTCCTCATAGGTTTAGGAGGAGATAGATATGGCAAGAATTAAGGGCGGTATGAACGCTAAGAGAAAGCACAACAAAGTGTTAAAGCTGGCAAAGGGTTACAGAGGAGCCAGATCTAAGCAGTATAGAGTAGCAAAGCAGTCTGTTATGAGAGCATTAACCAGCTCTTACGCAGGAAGAAAGCAGAGAAAGAGACAGTTCAGACAGCTGTGGATCACCCGTATCAACGCAGCAGCTAGACTGAATGGTCTGTCCTACAGCAAGTTTATGTACGGCTTAAAGAGCGCTGACATCCAGTTAGACAGAAAGATTCTGGCTGATATGGCTGTTAACGATCCGGCTGGATTCGCAAAGCTGGCTGAGACTGCAAAGAGCAAGCTTGCTTAATTAGAAGCGATACGCTTAGAAGTTTGCTTTACTTGTAGTTTCATACAGGAAAGCACTGTATACACATACAAATAAATTGGGAGAGCTTCGGCTCTCCTTTTTTGTTGTCTTTGTAACTATTCAGCCCCCACTCTGAATCGTTATGCATTTTTGTAAAAGTAACCTACTTTCTATCTGAATTTTTTTATTATTTGTGGAATATAAAAGGTTGATTTCAAAACCCTTGCTATGCTATACTTTCATTGTATACACTTACGGTTCGCTTTTTTATTTAGGAACGGTAACTACAATTCAAAAGGAGAATAATATGAGCGTCAGAAGAATCTTCGCGGAGAAGAAGGAACCTTATGCAGTTAAGGCACAGGAGCTTATGGAAGAAATGAGCAGCTATCTTGACATTCACGATGCCAAGAAGGTGCGTGTGCTGATCCGGTATGATGTTGAAAATCTTTCGGATGAGACTTATGAGAAGAGTAAGGGAACTATTTTTTCGGAGCCGCCGGTTGATGATCTTTACGAGGGTACATTCCCTCACGAGAAGGATGACATTATCTTTTCAGTAGAGTATCTTCCGGGACAGTTTGATCAGAGAGCAGACTCGGCAGAGCAGTGTGTAAAGCTGTTAAAGGAAGATGAACAGCCAATTATCCGTTCCGCCACCACATATGTGGTTAGCGGTACACTTAGTAGCGAGGAGATTGAAAAGCTTAAGAATCACTGCATTAACCCAGTCGATTCCAGAGAAGCATCGGAAGAGATCCCGCAGACACTAAACATGGTACATCCGGAACCAGCCGACGTGAAGATACTCGATGGTTTTTCAACCATGAATGAGAAGGATTTGAAGGCGCTCTATGACTCCTTCGGTCTTGCCATGACGTTCAAGGACTTCTTACATATTCAGAAGTATTTCCACAATGAGGAAAAGCGTGATCCATCCATGACCGAGATTCGTGTACTGGATACCTACTGGTCCGATCATTGCCGTCATACTACTTTCCAGACCGAATTAAAAAATGTTACCTTTGAGGATGGCTATTATCGTCCGGTCATCGAGAAGACTTATGATGAGTACGAGGCTGCCCATAAGAAGCTGTTTGCAGGCAGAGATGACAAGTTTATCAGCCTGATGGATTTGGCGCTGATGGGTATGCGTCAGTTAAAGAAGGAAGGAAAGCTTCAGGATCAGGAGGAGAGCGATGAAATCAATGCATGTTCCATCGTTGTTCCGATCAGAGTAGATGGCAAAGAGGAAGAGTGGCTGATCAACTTTAAGAATGAGACACACAACCATCCGACCGAGATTGAGCCGTTTGGTGGTGCGGCAACTTGTCTTGGCGGTGCAATCCGTGACCCGCTGTCCGGACGTACTTATGTTTATCAGGCAATGCGTGTGACTGGTGCTGCAGACCCGACCAGACCGCTTTCTGAGACCCTTCCGGGCAAGCTTCCGCAGAAAAAACTGGTCCGCACGGCAGCAGCCGGATACAGTTCCTACGGAAATCAGATCGGTCTTGCTACCGGCTATGTAAAGGAGATTTATCATCCGAATTATGTGGCAAAGCGTATGGAGATCGGTGCCGTTATGGGTGCAGCTCCGAGACGTGCCGTTATCCGTAAGAATTCCGATCCGGGTGATATCATTATCTTACTCGGCGGACGTACTGGAAGAGATGGCTGCGGTGGTGCAACTGGTTCTTCTAAGGCTCATACCCAGTCCTCTATCGAGACTTGTGGTGCAGAGGTTCAGAAGGGTAATGCGCCGACCGAGAGAAAGTTACAGCGCTTATTCCGTCGTGAGGAAGTCAGCCATCTGATCAAGAAGTGTAACGACTTTGGTGCAGGCGGTGTATCCGTAGCAATCGGTGAGTTGGCAGATGGTCTTGTTGTCGAGTTGGACAAGGTTCCAAAGAAGTATGCAGGTCTGGATGGTACTGAGATTGCGATTTCCGAGTCTCAGGAGCGTATGGCAGTCGTTGTCGATCCAAAGGATGCCGATCAGTTCCTTGCCTATGCAGCAGAGGAAAACCTTGAGGCAACAAAGGTTGCTGTTGTCAGCGAGGATCCGAGACTGGTGCTTCGCTGGAGAGGAAAGGATATCGTCAATATCAGCCGTGCATTTCTTGATACAAATGGTGCTCATCAGGAGACAGATGTTACCGTAAGTATGCCAAAGAAGGAAGAAAGCTTCTTTGCTGCAAAGGAAACAGCAGATGTGAAGGAGAAGTGGCTTTCTATGCTGGCTGATTTAAATGTTTGCTCCCAGAAAGGTCTTGTTGAGATGTTCGACAGCTCCATTGGTGCAGGCAGTGTTGTGATGCCATATGGTGGAAAGAATCAGCTGACTGAGGTTCAGACGATGGTAGCGAAGGTTCCGGTGGCAAAGGGAAATACCGATGCAGTTACTATGATGAGCTATGGCTTTAATCCATATTTATCTTCCTGGAGCCCATACCATGGCGCCGTTTATGCCGTAACGGAGTCGATTGCAAAGATTACTGCAGCAGGCGGCGACTACAGCAAGATTCGCATGACCTTCCAGGAATACTTCCGCAGAATGACCGAGGATTCTCATACATGGGGTCTTCCATTTGCATCCTTACTCGGTGCTTATGCAGCACAGATGGGCTTTGGTCTTCCGTCCATCGGCGGTAAGGATTCCATGTCCGGAAGCTTTGATGAGTTAAATGTTCCGCCGACACTTGTTTCCTTTGCAGTAGATGTGGCATCCGAGAACGATGTTGTGACACCAGAACTGAAAAAGGCAGGTAATAAATTAGTCCTCTTCTCCATCGAAAAGGATGAATACGAGCTTCCAAAGTATGAGCAGGTAAAGGCACTGTATGGTCAGATTCACGAGGCTGTTTGCAAGGGACAGATCGCATCTGCTTATGCAATCGGCGCAGGCGGTATCGCAGAGGCTGTCAGCAAGATGGCATTCGGTAACGGACTTGGTGCTGTCATCAACGCTCAGCTTGATAAGAATCTTCTCTTTGCTCCGCTTTATGGAAATATTCTTGCAGAAGTTCCGGCAGAATATATCGCAGATTTGGATGTTCCATGTGGAGTTATTGGTGAGGTAAGTGCAAATCCGGTATTCACTTATGGCGAAGTTCATATTTCTATGAAAGACGCTGTAAAGAGTTGGAAGTCCACTCTTGAAAAGGTATTCCCGTCTGTCTCTGGCAAGGCACAGCCAAAGGTTGACACCGGCATCTACAAGGCAGATTCTATCTATGTATGCAAGAACAAGGTTGCAAAGCCAAAGGTATTCATTCCGGTATTCCCGGGAACCAACTGCGAGTATGACAGTGCGAAGGCATTTGAGCGTGCAGGCGCAGAAGCAATCGTTAAAGTTGTACGCAACCAGACAGCAGAGGAGATTCGTGAGTCTGTTGATGTCTTCACAAAGGCGATTCGCGAGTCCCAGATTATCATGTTCCCGGGCGGATTCTCCGCAGGTGATGAGCCGGATGGTTCTGCAAAGTTCTTCGCAACTGCATTCCGAAATGCAAAGCTTAAGGAAGCAGTCATGGATCTGTTAAACAACAGGGACGGTCTGGTGCTTGGTATCTGCAACGGCTTCCAAACACTTGTAAAGCTTGGTCTTGTTCCATACGGTGAGATCATTGACAGCCAGCTGTCTGATTCTCCGACACTGACCACCAACACAATCGGCCGTCATGTTTCAAAGATGGCATACTTAAAGGTTGTATCCAATAAGTCTCCGTGGCTGGCACAGGCAACACTCGGCGGTGTTTACTGCAATCCGGTTTCTCATGGCGAGGGACGTTTCGTAGCAAGCAAGGAGTGGCTTGATAAGCTGTTCACAAACGGACAGGTGGCAACTCAATATGTGGACTACAACGGCAATCTGGCGCAGGATGAGGAATGGAACATGAATGGTTCCTATGCAGCAATCGA
>CAVCXB010000170.1:0-6610 GCA_963605535.1 Wujia chipingensis | reverse complement strand
GGAACATCCTTTACCTCAGAGTTCTCTACCACATACTGGAACAGCTCATTGTACAGGTTCTGCTTGTACAGCTTATCATAGATGCTCTGGCGATAGTCCTCTGCGCTCTCGTAATCCGGCAGATTCTCAGCGATGAAATCATCATCAAACTCTGGTGTTACCGTCTCCTCGATGTAGTTGATCGTGATATTAAATACAGCATCTTTGCCATTTAACTCGTCCTTGCCATAATCCTCCGGGAAGGTAACGTTAATATCAAAGTTCTCGCCCGGTGCATGGCCGATCAGCTGATCTAAGAAACCATCAATGTAGTTGGTAACACCGATGGTAACAGTCGTACCATTGCCCTCTGTGCTTCCGCCTTCAAACTCAACACCGTCAATCGAACCTACATAATCAATATTTACCGTATCGCCATCCTCGATCAGACGATCGGTATCGGTAATTTGATTTGTGGTTGTGTAAGAACTTAACGTCTGATCAATCTGAGTCTGTACATCCTCATCCGATGGAATTGCTTCATCAGACAGCTCCATGCTGGAATAATCTAATAATGTTACATAATCAAGAGCCTTAACGCCCTCGAAAAAACCCTTCTCATCGTAGCCCTCGCTGTAGTCAAATGCTTCCGTCTCAGCTTCGCTGGATTCCTCTTCCGCATCTGTTTCTGACTCCGAATCAACTTCTGTAGCAACCTCGGTTGCCTCTTCTGTGCTTGTCTCCTCTGCAAATGCTGCTGCCGGAGTTGCCGCTAATGCCATGCTCATGCCGAGTGCTGCTGCTAAAAATCTTCTTCTCATTTCCTTCACCTGTTCTGATTCGTTATTCAGAACACCCTTTCTTTGAATGACTTAGACCCATTCTATCACAAATTTATGCATTTGAAAACCAATTTGTCAAAATTTCATGTAAAATTCACACATATCGTTACGGTTCACGGAACACCCATTCGCAAAACCACACATCGTTTACCACTCACGGCTATCCCAGATCACCGTGAACGGGCCATCATTTTCCAGTGCTACTTTCATATCGGCACCGAAAATACCGTGTTCTACCTTCCCAAACTCCTTTCGACACTCCTCCAGAAAATATTCATAGAAACGCTCTGCCTCTGCCGGTGAGCCTGCCTGTGTAAAGCTTGGGCGGTTGCCCTTCTTGCAATCCGCATACAGCGTAAACTGGGATACGACAAGCACCTCGCCGCCCACATCCTCGATAGAACGGTTGATCTTTCCCTCCTCATCGGAGAAAATACGCAGCTTATGAAGTTTTTTTACATAGTGTTCCACCATCTGCTCATCATCTCCCTGTCCGACACCAAGAAGCACCAAATAGCCTTTTCCAATTTTTCCGACAACTTCATCGTCCACAGTTACACTTGCATGATTTACTCGTTGAATTACTAATTTCATATCCCAATTTTGTTTCCTTGTCTAATTTTATTTTCTCATCTAACTTTTTCTCATCTAACTTTTTCTTATCTAACTTTTTTCTATCTTTCTTCGTTTCTTCGCAAAAATTTTCACAGAAAAGGACGGCTCATCACCGCCCTCTTTCGTATGAAACTTTATTGACGATTCTTTCGATATCTGCCGTAACGCTTATCAGACTTACTGCTCGCGAAAGAAAATCTCTCCGGTTTCTGGATTCATGCCGTCGATAATGGCAAGAGACTCAACACGAACGCCCTTGCTGCGGATCAGATCGCCGCCCTTCTGGAAGCCCTTCTCGATTGCAATACCAACGCCCTCGATTGTAGCACCAGAGTTCTTTACGATGCTAATCAAACCTTCAAGTGCACAGCCGTTTGCCAGAAAATCATCAATAATCAATACATGATCATCCGGGGAAAGGAACTTCTTGGAAACAATTACATCGTAGATTCTGCGATGTGTGAAAGACTGAATCTTGGTTGAATATACATCGCCGTCCAGATTGATGCTCTGAGCCTTCTTTGCAAATACAACCGGTACGTGGAAATACTGTGCTGCGATACAGGCTACGCCGATACCACTTGCCTCAATTGTCAGGATCTTATTGATCGGACAACCCTCGTACAGTCTCTTAAATTCTTTTCCCATCTCTGAAAACAGTTCGATATCCATCTGGTGGTTTAAAAAGCTGTCAACCTTTAATACGTTTCCCGGCTTTACAATACCATCCTTGCGAATTCTTTCTTCTAACAGTTTCATTGTTCCTTACCGCCCTTCTGATTAGTGTTTTTGTTTTTGTCGTAATGTATTTATGTATGTTTTGTATCAAAGGCCGCCGGAGTTCCGGCAGCCTGTTGAACCATTTTCGTCACAGTCATTATCACGCAAACAACTTACTGCTTTTGTGCTTCTTTGCTGTGTCACTGTATTACAATATCACTTTGTCACTTCATTTACAAGTGGTTCGCCCTTTGCGAATGCATCGGCATTCTCCAGTGTGATACGGCTGATTGCCTCAAGCGCCTCTCTGGTGAAGAAGCCCTGATGAGAAGTTACCATGACATTCGGAAATGAAAGAAGTCTTGCCATCGTAGAACTCTGCAAAATGGTATCGGAGAGATCCTCATAAACCTTGTCATTCTCCTCCTCGTACACATCGAGTCCGACTGCGAAGAACTTGCCCTTGCGGATGCCCTCGATTAACTCCTCTGTGTTGACCAAACCGCCTCTTGATGTGTTGACTAAGATTACGCCATCCTTCATCTTGCTGATGGATTCGCGGTTGATCAGATGATGCGTCTGCTCAGTAAGTGGGCAATGCAGAGAAATCAGATCACTCTGCGCAAGCAGCTCATCAAGCGTTACATACTCGATGTCATTGTTTGGATTCGGATACATATCGTAGCCGAGCACCTTCATACCAAAGCCCTTGCAGATGCGCGCCATCGCCATACCGATCTTTCCGGTACCGACGATACCTGCCGTCTTCTTATACAAATCAACGCCCATCAATCCGTTTAGGCTAAAATCGTTCTCACGGCACTTGATATAAGCTTTGTGCGTGTGACGGTTTGCGGTGAGCGCCAGTGCCATCGCATGCTCTGCGACTGCCTCCGGGGAATAGCCCGGCACGCGCGCAACCTTAATGCCACACTCAGCTGTCTTTTTCAGATCAACGTTATTGTAACCTGCGCAACGCATTAAAATGAGCTTAACACCCTGACGGTGCAATGCCTCTACCGTCTCAGCTCCGATATTCGCATTTACAAATGCGCACACGGCCTCATAGCCTGCTGCCAGTGCTGCGGTCTCTGGCGACAGATTTGCCTCCAGATAGTGAATTGACACATCCGAATACTCCGGCAGAATTGCATCAAAAAATTCTTCGTCGTATTTCTTGGTGCCATAAAACAAAATGTTCATAAGCTGTTCTCCTCTCTAATAAATGTTCCCCATTAAAGGGTTCTCATTTTTTCAGAAAAACATACTCAGGCGCTTATAGCAATTTAGAGGTCTTCATTTTGCTGTGTTTCCTCTGCTGTCTTTGTTTCCTCCCATAATTTCTGCATCCTGACGTTTTCCTCGTGCAGTTCCTCTACACCGACCTTCGGCAATGACTGAACCTCTTCATTCAAGGAAAGCATTTTCGCATCAAGCATGTTAACGATATCGGAGCAGGCTTTGAGTTCCTCGTTGATGTGCTGCGGTGCTTTTCCCTCGAATTTGTAGCGGATCTTATGCTCAAGTGATGCCCAGAAATCCATTGCAATCGTGCGGATCTGGATCTCAACCTTTACGTTAACCGGACCAGTTGACAGATACACCGGAACCGAAACAACCATATGATAGCTCTTATAGCCGTTTGGTTTTGGGTTTGCGATGTAGTTCTTTACGGTCAACACCTGAATATCGGACTGGCTGCTGATGCGGTCCGCGATCCGATAAATGTCGGAAGTAAAGGAACAGACAATGCGAATGCCCGCGATATCACTTAAGCAATTTTGCATGTTGTCCATGTTTACTTCCAGACCATGGCGTTTTAATTTCTTTACAATACTCTCCGATGACTTGATACGTGAGGTTACGTGCTCGATCGGGTTGTAGTTGTGTATCTTGATAAATTCGTTGTTCAGTATATCAATCTTTGTTGCTATTTCTTTCAGCGCAGATTCGTATGTGAACATAAGTGTTTCCCACTTATCTATGCGGTGTTCGCTGACTGGTTCCATTAAAAACTCTCCTAACTAATTTCCTTATCTATATTTCTTCTGTTTCTTGTTTTTTCTTTTTCTACTCTTTCGTGTCCCAGTATCAGTTTACCATACTTCTATCGCTTTTTAAAGTGTTTCTTTCCACGTTTTTCATACCATTTTCGCGCTTATCTCCTTCGGCTCTCAAAATAGACGAAGCGGTCGATTGCGTCGAGGATATCCGCAAAATCCTCTCTCGGGGCCAGCTCAACATAACGACTCAAAAGCTCGTTCTCCTGTTTTTTAAAGCGACCATAGAAACAGTCAAATAGATTGTGACCGCGCATATAAGTCCGAATTTCCTCCATATGCGCCTTTACGTCTTCTGGTCCTGTATCCTTCTCGGTTACTTTATAATCGCCAAGCGCCGCACGCAGCGCATCCAATATCGTGGACTTTCCGGTATTGTTTTGTCCCACAAGAATCAGTGCCGTTTCCACTGAACCGATTGTGACATCCCGGATTGCACGAAAGCTTTTAATATGTATTCCCGTTAGTCTCATTCGCGCACCTCTACTTCTCCTTAATTATGACTATAATATCATATTTATATTTGTTGCGCTATATCATTTGATCATTAAACTTCCGGGTATCCACTGAAAAAGGTTGACACAACTAACTGTTTCTTATATACTAATATCAGTAATCATTATCAAATATATCCGTAAAAGAAAGGATCACCCACTATGATAAAATACAGTCGCCAGCGCGAAGCAATCGTTCAATACCTCACCGGACGCACGGACCATCCAAGCGCCGAAATGGTCTACCACGCCCTGCGTCAGACCTACCCAAACATCAGCCTCGGAACCGTCTATCGAAACCTAAGCCTGCTTGAAGCAAACGGTCAGCTCATGAAAATCCCGATGGACGGCGAATCCGACCGTTTTGACCCAAATGTCAAGCCACACTACCATTTTGTGTGCCGAAAATGTGGCTGCGTGCAGGACGTGCCAATGACTGCACTCGACTCCTTAAACCAGCTTGCGCAAGCTCACATAAACGGTATCGTGGAAAGTCATACGCTTGTGTTTAAAGGGATATGCAAAGACTGCGCAGATCAGTCTGCCAGCGAAACTACACAGACACAAAATCAGAAATAATTTCTATTATTTTTTGAAAAACGCTTGACAGTAGCTGCACCTTATGCTATTATCATATCAGTAACAATTACTGATATCAATCAGGACACCGCCCTCTATCACAGTCCCTGATTGGTAACGGTAATAAATAAGAAGCGGTTTCTCCGCTGGCACCAGTTATCAAGTTATAAGTAAACAATTTGCAGGATACGAGTGATTCACTGAGAATCCACTGCATTAAAATTTATCATCAGAAAAGGAGATTACAATTATGGCTAAATTTGTCTGTCAGGTATGCGGTTATGTTTATGAAGGAGATGCTGCTCCGGAGTTCTGTCCAGTATGTAAGGCACCAGCTTCCAAGTTCACAAAGCAGGAAGCAGAAATGACCTGGGCTGCTGAGCATGTTGTAGGTGTTGCTCAGGGTGCAAGTGAGGATATTATTGAGGATTTAAGAGCAAACTTTCAGGGTGAGTGCTCTGAGGTTGGTATGTATCTGGCTATGGCTCGTGTTGCTCACAGAGAAGGTTATCCGGAAATCGGTCTGTACTGGGAGAAGGCAGCTTATGAAGAGGCTGAGCACGCTGCTAAGTTTGCAGAGCTGTTAGGTGAAGTTGTTACCGATTCCACAAAGAAGAATCTGCAGATGCGTGTAGAGGCTGAGAACGGCGCTACCGCTGGTAAGATGGATCTTGCTAAGCGCGCAAAGGCTGCAAACCTCGATGCAATCCATGATACCGTTCATGAGATGGCTCGCGACGAGGCCCGTCACGGCAAGGCATTCGCAGGTCTGTTAAAGAGATATTTTAGCGAATAAATAGCAATTTTTGAGAGGAATACTGTCTGAAAGGCAGTATTTCTTTCTATGTAAAAGGTGGGTTTTAAATGAGCAAGCAAGATGACTTTTTAAAAAAGCTTTATGAAGCAAACTACGTAGATGAGAACAAGATGGCTGTTATCGCTTCTGCCAAAACATTACCAAGCGGAGAATTTGGGATGTGTATCCTTTGTATCAATGACGAGAATCTTTTTATTCTTGATACAGACTTTAAGCAGAACATTGGAGAATTACTTTACACAATTGACTTACGGCAAATTACAGATTTTAAGTCCAGTGCTTTTATCTTTAATCCATACATAAAATTCAATTACAAAGGCGCTCGTTTTAATTTAACTAATTTTGGAAATGCAAAAAATTTCATTACTACTTTGACCTCTCACTTTTAGGAAAAAGTCGCACGACTGTTGTGCGACTTTTTTATTTCCTGTTACTGTTCACGGGTGGGGTAAAAACTCTTGTGGAAAGTAACGAAATTTAAATTTTTAATTAATCTCATATAAA
>CAVCXB010000169.1:0-6651 GCA_963605535.1 Wujia chipingensis | reverse complement strand
CTACTCTTTCCTGGGCATTGGCAATCGGTACGGATATCGGAGGAAGTGCCACTCCGATCGGAGCATCTGCTAACGTAGTTGGTATTTCGGTTGCTTCTAAGAATGGTCATCCGATTGGATGGGGCAAGTATTGTAAGTACGCAGCTCCGGCAACAATTATCGTTGTACTGATTTCGATGCTGTTTATCTTCGCAAGATACTTTTAAAAAGAATAAAATCATAAGATTTACATGGTTTATCGCGTTATAAAATGTTTAGGCGAAAACCTAGTGGGCTTGCCCCTAGGATGAAGCCTACTATGCAATTAATTTTACTTGCATTACAAACAAAATTGATGTATCATGTAGATGTACCAAAATGGGTACTCGACTTAGTATCCATCTGAGAGAATCAAAGCAACACCTGATATCGTTCAGAGAACGCGAACGCAAATGTGGTCGTTGGACTGCTTGTTCGCGAGTTCTGCTGCTCCGGAACAGATGTATCTGCCAAAGTCCTTGAGATGTACGCAGGTACTAGAACTCCGCCAATGGAACCCTAGAGGCTTGCCTCTAGGTTAAGTCAGGTCAGATAATAAACCTAGGTTTTATTTGCAAGGAGGGTTTTGTTATGAAGGAGCAATTGATCATTACATTAGGACGTGAGTTTGGAAGCGGCGGTCATGCCATTGGCGTGCAGTTGGCCGAGCATTATGGCATTAAGCTGTACGATCATAATCTGTTGGATGCAGTCGCAGCCGAAATGAATGTAAACGTAGAGGACTTAAGACACTACGATGAGAAGCCGAGAAGACTTTTGTTTTCCAGAAGCCAGAATGGATTTTCCAGTTCCGCAGAGGAGAATGTCGCATGTTTGCAGTTTGACTATCTGAAGAAGAGAGCCGATGCAGGCGAGTCCTTCATCGTAGTCGGAAGATGTGCTGAGACCGTTCTTGGCGATCGTCCAAACGTAATCTCGTTATTTGTTCTTGGTGATCGTGAGACAAAGTGTCAGCGTGTTATGGAAGTGTATGAGCTGTCCGAGCGCGAGGCACAGTTTAAGATGGAGCGCCACGATAAATACAGAAAGCAGTATCATAACTATTTCTGTAAGGATAAGTGGGGCGACTCAAGAACCTATGATCTGAGCATTAACAGCAGCAAGCTGGGTATTGATGAGACTGCTCAGGCACTTATTGAGTACATAGACAGACGTAGAAAAGAATTTAAATAAGAAGAAAAGAAATAAGAAAAGACAAAAAGCCTGTTCCCGAGGGAGCAGGTTTTTTGTTGGTCAATGATGATTATTTCCATCCAGTGAACTACTGTATTAAGAATAGCATATGCACAAAAGAAAAATAAGTTTTTATTTAAAAACAGAAGAATACGTATAATGTTCGGCCTCTGTGTCGGTCAGTGTATGCGTCCAGGATGGGCGTGTACCGGCGGCACCGGGACCGAAATTTTTGTATTCTGCAAAGTATACGGTGTCGTGTGCATCGGTCTTTCCCCAGTCATGCCAGCCTTCTGAGCGGATGTGATCGCCAATCTCGGAGTTTAGAATCACCACTTTGGCATATTCGCGCCATGGGCGGCCAAGGTAGCAGGTGTGTGGTTCGCTTCCGATAAAGCGGCAATGATTGAAGATGTAGCCGTAGGTTTGTCCCGCTGGGGAGGAACCAGCTGTCACATAGCCGCCGCCCTCTGCCAGTGACTCAAGTGTACAATTCTCAAAGTATGCGGTGGCACTTCCAAAGATAAAGTCTACGCCGCCGCAGATATACGTATCCTTATAATATTGCCTTCCATTGATACGTGGAGCAAATTCCTTCGGCCCGCGAAATCCGCCGGGCTCTTTTTCTTTTTCTGGCAGCGGACCAGTAAACAATGTATCCTGACTGCCGAGTAGACGACAGCTCTCCACGCGGATGCCCTCGCCCTCTGCGTACAGCGCAATCGCTTGACCGACTTCTTTGCCTGGTCCGGCAGCATTCTCAACGGTTAGCCCACGAAGGGTAATGTCAGCTGCATCCAAAAACAGTGTATACGTGCGAAACGTTCCCCTTTTGATGCCATCTGGCATGATTTCTCGTGCATAGTCATCATAGGTCAAAATCGTAGTCGTGGCATCCTCACCCTCTAACGTGACATGTGGCTGGGTGACTGTCAATTTTTCATAATAGCGCCCCGATGCGATATGGATCGTAACGGGTTGCGGTGCGTACGCCTTTGCCGCCTCAATCGCATCTGAAATCTGTGGATACGTTGTGTTTTGTCCGGCATTTATTGTAATCATACTCGTCATTCCTTTCTCGTTTTGGTAGTAAAAATTTGTACCATACTGGCATTTTAAAATATCACCTTTTTGCTGTCAATACATGCTTGCCTTTTTGAAAGTACTATTGTAAGATGGCGGTAGAAAAAAACGAGTAACGATTCAAGTTCCACAGCGCTGTTTTCGCTGCGCTTGTTGCAAATGGAATTGAATTGTCGTGAAAACGGAGGGAGAAAACATGACGATCAGAGAATACAGCAAGATTGAGCTGGTCTCAAGCGAAGCAGAGAGCGAAGCGGTCAAGATTGCACTTGTGAACCTGCGACGCGATTTGATTCGCACATTAAATTGTAGTGTGGTCGAGACAGTATGCAAGGCAGACGACCCAGCGGGTGACAAGAATGGCACAGCAGATAAACATGCAAATACATCTGCAAGCCTGAGTGCAGGAAACGTTATCCGCATTCTTGTTGGAACCGTAGCACATCTGGCAGAATTGGATGCAAAGGCAGACATAGCGAAGATGCAGGCAGAGGATGGCACCTACCGCAAGGAAGCCTTTTTGATTCAGGAAAAGAACGGTGAACTGTTGATTGCAGGAACCGACCGCCGCGGAACCATCTACGGCATGTATGATTTCTGTGAGTGGCTGGGCGTATCGCCGTGGTACTTCTTTGCCGATGTTTTGGTGCGCCGCAGAAGCGAGGCTGTAATTCCAGAGAATTTTTGCAAAGTAGATTATCCATCTGTCGAGTATAGAGGAATCTTTATTAACGATGAGGAAGAACTAGAACACTGGGTATGGCGTTATATGGGCGAAGAAACCATCGGCGTAAAGACCTACGAGAAGATTTTTGAACTGTTACTTCGTCTGAAGATCAACTATATTTGGCCGGCAATGCACGTCAACTCCTTTAACTTAAAGCAGGAAAACGGCGCACTTGCAGACCGCATGGGTATCGTCGTCGGAACCTCCCACTGCGATATGCTGATGCGAAGCAACAACCGCGAGTGGAGACCGTGGTTGGCAAAGAAGGGCTACACTGACGTCGAATATGATTTCTCCATTCCGGGAAGAAACCGTGAAATCCTGAAAGAATATTGGCGCGAGAGTGTCGAGCAGAACCGCGATTTCGAGGTCAGCTATACCGTCGGCATGAGAGGCATTCACGATTCCGGATTTGAGACAAAATCACTTGAAGGACTGATTGGCGAGGCACTCTTAAAGGCAAAGATCGAGTTGCTTGAATCTGTTATGGCAGCGCAGGAGGAGATTCTTTCGGAGACATTGGACAAAGAGCCGATGAAGATCTTCGTGCCATATAAGGAAGTGCTTGAGCTGTACGACAACGGCTTAAAGGTACCAGAAGATCTGACGCTGATCTGGACAAACGATAACTACGGCTATGTACGCCGCTATCCTGGCGAGAAAGAAAAAGCAAGAAAGAGCGGAAACGGCATTTACTACCACAATTCCTACTGGGCACCGCCGGGAGCATCGTATCTGTTTCTCTGCTCGATCCCGATGGCACACACCAGAAACGAGCTGTTAAAGGCATACAAAGAGGGCATTCAGAAGGTATGGGTTACAAACTTTGGCGCAATCAAGCCGATCGAGCAGCAGCTTTCCTTCTACGCGAAACTTGCATGGGAGGCAGACGGGGATGCGCATCGTGATCTTGAGACCTTTGACGAGACTATTTTCCTGACAAGATGGCTTGATCGCATGTTCTCCGGTCAGCCAGGTGCAAAATTAGCTCCGCTTCTTCTTGAATTTGATCAGCTCACCAACGCCAGAAAGCTTGAGCATATGGATGATGACTGTTTCTCACAGACTGCATTTGGCGATGAGGCAGCAGAGCGTATGCACCAGTATGAGCATCTTTGCAGCGAGATCGAGGCAATCTATGAGACCTTGCCTGCTGCCGAGAAAGACGCATTCTATCAGCTCGTGCTGATGAAGGTACAGGCGGCCTACTTTACAAATGGCATGTATTACTATGCTGACCGTAGCCGTCTTTGCATGAGACAGGGAAAAAACAGCGACGCAAAGCGCTATACCGATCAGAGCCATGCATTTGATTTAGCGCGCAGAAAGCTTCTATATTATTATAATCATGTGATGAGTAACGGAAAATGGAATGGCATTTTAACACCAGAGGATTTCCCACCGCCGCGTACCGCAATGTATCCGGCATGCCGCGTACCATTAACCACTGTTAACGATCAGATGATCGTTACCTGTTGGAACAACCAAAGCGAACTAACCTTCACCGACAGCACACACGGCAACGCAAAGTGGATTGAGCTGGCAAATGCAGGAGACGGCACATTGCCGTATAAGATCGAGATGCCAGAGTGGCTTACAATCGCCGGAGCGCTGCCGACAGAAGGAACACTTACAAAAGAAACTCGTTTCGTTTTCAGCGTAATACCACAGACCAAATCAGCAGAAGCAGTCAGCGTTGAGAGTGCATCTGCTGATGAATTTGATGATGCACAGTCAGCATTTGTTCGTCGCGGCACAATCACGGTATTTAGCGGTACACAAAGAAGTGCTGTAATTCCGGTAACCGATGAAACCGACGCAGTAGACGCTCGTGTACAACAAGCAGCAGAAGCGGCAAAGTTGGCTTCGACTGCACACGTTGCAATCGAGGATAGTGGTCGATGCGTTATCGAAGCAGGCAATGGAACCGCCGTATCTGAACTTGATGAGGCAGGCTGGAAACTCATCCCTCATCTTGGTCGTTCACAGGGAAGCTTATTAGAAGCAAAGACCGCCGGAGCACAGTGGTCCTGCCCATTCTACCTGACACAGGATGGTGACCTTGTAGTAGAACTGCATCGCTTCCCAACCTTAAATTCCGTTGGTCATCTTCGCATCGGAATTTCTGTGGATAACGGCGCAATGCTTGTATTTGAGTCAAAATCAAATGATGAGCACCGTGCCGACTGGAAGCACAACATCTTAAACAATGTGGATAAGCTTAGTAGACGCATTCCGAACCTTACCGCAGGACTTCATAAGCTTACCTTCACTGCGATTGATCCGTATGTTTCCTTCACACGTGCTGTTCTCTACGATACAAAGACAGCAGCAGGAAAGCAGTTGGCACAGACACTAGAAGCCCCGGCTAAGCTTGTTGATGGCGGCTACGAAAGAAGTAACCTTGGCATGAATCCGACAAGTTCGGCATACGAACTGCTTCCAACCGAGATCAATCTGGATGCATACTGCGCACATTGGTACGGCGATGTGACACCAGAGCCACGCCCTGTCCTCTATCTGCCATCCGCAGCAGCAAAAGATACACTGGCAGATGACGATATCATCATTCGTCCAGAAGCTAGTCCTGCGATCATCACTCCACAGCAGATCTTAGCAAAGGCAGCAAGCCCGGTAGCAGAGGCAGACAGTGTTATCGCCATCGACGCAGCATCTGCACTCGCACAAACCGCATTTGCATCCGCGCATGACAGCGCAGATGGCATCGCGTGGAACTACTGCGACAGTCCGTCCTATGGCGAGACCGGCCTTGCAATGTACATCGAAGAGGAAGGTTTCTCTTGGGCAGCAACAGATGCACCAAGCCTTCGCTTTACCGTACAGGCAGAGGGTGGACACTACTGCATCTGGGTACATACCTGGCAGTGGGGCACCGACAGTTCTCACTACACCGTTGGAATTGATGGAGCCATCGTACCGGAAAAAGAACTGTATGGCGGACGTTCGCTCTGGAAATATGCTTCCGAGCATGTATGGAAGTGGGCACCTGTATGGGAGTGCGACTTGTCAGAGGGACAGCATGAAATTTCGGTTTATAGCCTGAGCTCACGTCTTCGCATTAACCAGATTCGGATCGAGAAGATATAAATAGTTCACGGTCACTTCACCGGCGCTTCGTGAAAGCAGATTCCGTGAACAGTGAAATTGAAATTGAAATTGAAATACTTAAAAAAAGGACCTGCCTGCCCATCACTGGGCAAGCAGGTCTGCTAATGTAATGCTGTCAAGATAATTGTTCACAAGTTCCCCAAGCTTCATCCACATCCCAATGGTGCGGCACTCCGAAGCCTTCGGGCAGGACGTCATGCCATCCTCAATACAGCTGACAGGCTCAAGGCTCGTCTCTGTCAAACGCAGAATGCGTCCGATCGTGTACTCCTCTGGAGCCATCGTCAGGCGGTAGCCGCCGCCTTTGCCGCGCATTCCCTCAAGCAGGTGCTCCTGCACAAGAATCTTCAAAATGCTCTCCAGATATTTCTCGGAAATGCCCTGTCTGGCGGCAATGGATTTTAATGGAATGTATTGTTCATTCGGATGTTCAGCAATATCAATCATAACGCGCAGGGCGTAACGCCCTCTGGTAGATACAATCATATGTCACCTCAAAA
>CAVCXB010000168.1:0-6659 GCA_963605535.1 Wujia chipingensis | reverse complement strand
GTGAGCGTCTGGTAGGTGAGCCGGCAAAGCGTCAGGCAGTTACCAATGCAGATCACACCATTTCTTCTATTAAGAGACATATGGGTACCGATTATAAGGTTACCATTGATGACAAGAGATATACTCCTCAGGAGATCTCCGCAATGATCCTTCAGAAGTTAAAGGCAGATGCAGAGGCTTATCTGGGTGAGAAGGTAACTGAGGCAGTTATCACCGTTCCGGCATATTTTAATGATGCACAGCGTCAGGCAACCAAGGATGCCGGCAAGATCGCAGGTCTTGATGTAAAGCGTATCATCAACGAGCCTACCGCAGCAGCTCTGGCATACGGTCTTGATAACGAGCATGAGCAGAAGATCATGGTATACGACCTTGGTGGCGGTACATTCGATGTTTCAATCATCGAGATCGGTGATGGCGTTATCGAAGTATTAGCAACCGCAGGTGACAACCACTTAGGCGGAGATGATTTTGATAACAAGGTTACTCAGTGGATGTTAGACGAGTTCAAGAAGGCTGAAGGTGTTGATTTGTCCAACGATAAGATGGCACTTCAGAGATTAAAGGAAGCAGCAGAGAAGGCTAAGAAGGAGCTGTCCACCGCTACTACCACAAATATCAACCTTCCGTTCATCACCGCTACTGCTGAGGGACCGAAGCACTTAGATATGACTTTGACAAGAGCAAAGTTTGATGAGCTGACCGCAGATCTGATCGCTCGTACTGAGAGACCAGTAAGAGAGGCTCTTGAGGGCGCTGGACTGACCGCATCCGAGCTGGATAAGGTTCTTCTGGTAGGTGGTTCCACACGTATGATCTCCGCACAGGATAAGGTTCGTGCACTGACCGGCAAGGAGCCGTCCAAGACTCTGAACCCAGATGAGTGTGTTGCAATCGGTGCTTCCATTCAGGGTGGTAAGTTAGCAGGTGATACTGGTGCCGGAGATATCCTTCTGCTGGATGTTACCCCGTTAACCCTTTCCATCGAGACCATGGGAGGTATCGCTACTCACCTGATCGAGAGAAACACCACTATCCCGACAAAGAAGAGCCAGATCTTCTCTACCGCAGCGGATAACCAGACCGCAGTAGATATCAACGTTGTACAGGGTGAGAGACAGTTCGCACGCGACAACAAGTCCCTTGGACAGTTCCGTCTGGACGGTATCGCACCGGCAAGAAGAGGTGTTCCGCAGATCGAGGTTACCTTCGATATCGATGCAAACGGTATTGTAAACGTATCCGCTAAGGATCTTGGAACTGGTAAGGAACAGCACATCACCATCACCGCAGGTTCCAACATGTCTGATTCCGATATCGAGAAGGCTGTTAAGGAAGCAGCTGAGTTCGAGGCACAGGATAAGGCTCGTAAGGAAGGCGTAGATGCTCGTAACGAGGCAGATTCCTTCGTATTCCAGACTGAGAATGCAATGAAGGAAGTTGGCGATAAGCTGGATCCGACCTTAAAGGGTCAGGTAGAGACCGATCTTCAGGCACTGAAGGATCTGATCGCATCCACCGATATCAACAACGTAACGCCGGATCAGACTGAGCAGTTAAAGGCTAAGACTGAGACTCTGAAGAATAGTGCACAGCAGCTGTTTGCTAAGATGTATGAGCAGGCACAGGCAGCTCAGGGCGGCGCACAGGCAGGTCCAGACATGAACGCTGGTGCAGGTTCCTCTTCTTCCGACGATGTTGTTGACGGAGATTACAAGGAAGTCTAATTAGTCGGTTGATAGAAAATATCGATTGTGAGTTGAAATGATCCAAAAGCACAAATAGCGTGATCTGCGAGTTGTGAAGACAGATCAAAGCGAAATTTAGTAAGATAAAAATGGCATTGCTCTTGGGGAAAAATTCTCCAAGAGTTTTGCCATGTTAAAGAGTATGAGTATTGGTAGCCCTTTTGGCCGAAGCGGCTTTGAGCGGTTGCCCAGATGGGAGTATTTATGGCAGAGAAGAGAGATTACTACGAAGTCCTTGGTGTAGCGAAGGACGCTGATGATGCCGCCATAAAAAAGGCATACAGAGAGATTGCCAAGAAGTATCATCCGGATATTAACCCGAGCGCAGAAGCAGCAGATATTTTTAAGGAGGCCTCAGAGGCTTACAGTGTATTGAGCGATAAGGAAAAGCGTGCACAGTATGACCAGTTTGGCCATGCAGCATTTGATGGCAGCGGCGGAGGATACGGCGGTGGCTTCAGCGGATTCAGCGGCGATATGGGAGATATCTTTGGCGATATCTTCGGCGACCTGTTTGGCGGCGGAAGAAGCAGAAGAAATGATGGACCGATGAAGGGTGCAAACCTTCGTACTGCAGTCCGCATCACTTTTGATGAGTCCGTAAAGGGTTGCGAGAAAGAGCTGAAATTAAACCTCAAGGATCCATGCCCAACCTGCCATGGTTCCGGAGCAAAGCCGGGAACCTCTCCGATTACCTGTCCGAAGTGTCAGGGACGCGGACAGATCACCATCACCCAGCAGTCTATGTTTGGTATGGTTCGTAACGTTCAGGTCTGCCCAGACTGTCACGGAAGTGGAAAGATCATCAAGGAGAAGTGTCCAGACTGCCGTGGTACCGGCTATCAGACCAAGTTAAGGACCATTCAGGTAACGGTTCCGGCTGGTATTGACAATGGACAAAGCATTCGTATCCGTGGAAAGGGCGAGCCGGGTGTAAACGGCGGCGAGTGGGGCGATCTGCTTGTTGAGGTTACCGTATCTCAGCATCCGATTTTCAGACGTCAGGATTACGATATCTTTTCCACCGTCCCGGTGTCCTTCGTACAGGCAGCACTCGGTGCAACACTTAAGATCGATACAATCGACGGTCAGGTTGAGTATGAGTTAAAGGCTGGTACCCAGACCGATACTCAGGTACGCTTAAGAGGCAAGGGCGTTCCAAGCCTGCGCAACAAGAATGTGCGCGGTGATCACTATGTTACCTTCGTTGTACAGGTTCCGACCAGCATGACAAAGGAGCAGAAGGAAGCATTGCAGGCATTTGACGAGGCAATGAACGGAAGACCGACTGCCAATACAACGACCAAGAAAAAACATCCAATCAAGGATTTCTTTGAAAAAGAGAAAGACAAGGATAAGGACAAATAAATTAGTTTAAGCAGGGAGAGCTGCTGCAAAATGGGTGAAATCACCCGTGGAGCGGCAGCTCTTCTTCGTATATCAAAAAACAAAAAACAGAAGAGGCAACGACATGGATACGATAACAATACGAAAGGCACAGATGGCAGATCTTGCTCAGATGATGGAGATTTATGCCGAGGCAAAATGTTTTATGGACAGCACTGGAAATACGACGCAGTGGAAAAAAGGCCATCCGACACGCGAAATGATTCAGGCGGATGTTGAAAATGGATGCATCTTTGTCTGCATCGGGGAAGATAACATGCCTCATGCAGCATTTAAGTTTTTGGTCGGAGAAGACCCAACGTATCGCGTGATCGAGCAGGGCAGCTGGAAAAATGATAATACCTACGGAACCATTCACCGCGTTGCAAGCGATGGCACATTAAAGGGCGTATTTTCAAAGATGGTATCCTTCTGCGAAGCCATTTGCCCAGAGCTGCGCGCCGATACGCACGAAAACAATCACGTCATGCAGCATCTGCTTGAAAAAAATGGGTTCGAGCGCTGCGGTATTATCTATGTAGACGACGGCTCACCGCGATTCGCTTATCAGCGCCGCGCGCGATAACAAGGGGCGCCGACAAAACAATCGTCGAGCCGCGTGGCACTAAAGTTCCGGGAGGAAAAGAAGAAAATGACAAAAATACTACTGGTAGAGGACGACCACCAAATCGCCACATACCTCAGTGAGCTGCTTCAGGCAGAGGGTTTTGATACGCAAATTGCAGGCTCCAAAAAAGAGGCAGGCGACTGCCTTCTGGCGAAAGCCTTCGATTTGGTACTCCTCGATGTGAGCCTGCCAGATGGAAACGGCTTCTCCATCTGCGCAGAAATCAAACGAGAATACGAGCTTCCGGTGATCTTTCTGACCGCATCGGGCGACGAGTACAGCGTAGGGCAGTATATTGTGGATGGTCAGATGAATTATCTAGACCGAATTTATTTTGTGGAAGATACACAGTATGAGATTTATTTAAAACAGCTCGGTCTGAATCCGGAGGAGTAGCCAATACGATCACGACATCAGTACGGCTTCGCACGAGAGAATATGCATTGATCAAAGCGGCTGGCTGTGGTAAGTATACATTCTTGCGAATGATTTTTGCGGAGAATTTAAGTTACACGCTTCGAGGCTTTGTGATTGGAGGGCTGATGGGCGTTCTGGCAAACTATAAGTCCTATTCCTATTTAAAGGATATGATCTATACGAACGAAATTATCCCGATTGGTCTATATGCAGTTGGTGCAGCTGCGTTTGTGCTCGTGATGATTTTTTCAACGGTGTATACGTGGCGAAAGGACTTCTTGTATCGAAGTCAGTGGATGGAGATACCGAATGCATGACAATGTTTCATCCAGATTGGGTTGGCAGCACGACCGATTAAGGGACTTCTAGAGGTCAGTAAAAATGGCTTTTTTAATGGGTGCAGTGGCTCAATTTGTGTCTCTGATGGCAATTAAAAATGCAGAAGATGTGCATTTTTAATCGTAAGAACAAACATTCGCAGATGATTGACAAACGATTGGAACTGTGCAATAATAGGAAACAAGAAAAAATCCATCGAGGACAGGAGGTCGGACATGGGGAAATTTGTTAATCCAGACAATTCAGCATTTCAAAAGGCATTAAATTCTAAAATTTATGTGGATAAGACAGAACTTTTGGAATACACAAATGGGGTATTAGACACTTTGCAGGGCTATATTTGCAACAGTCGTCCGCGGCGTTTTGGAAAATCAATTACTGCGGATATGCTTGTGGCATATTACAGCAAAGGGTGTAATTCTGAAAAAATGTTTTCTGACTTAAAAATTGGGCAATCTGTAGATTTAAAAAAGCACTTGAATCAATATGATGTGATCCATTTGGATATTCAGTGGTGCATAGAACCAGCGGGAGGGCCTGAGCAGCTTGTTTCATATATTTCACAGGAAGTCATTTCAGAATTGCGCATATATTATCCTGATGTATTGGATGAGACAATTATGTCTTTGCCAGAAGCGCTATTTCAAATTAACACTGCGAAAGGAAATCGTTTTGTCATAATTATTGATGAATGGGATGTTTTAATTCGTGATGAAGCATCCGATTTGAAGATTCAGGAGCAGTATATTAATTTCTTGAGAGGAATATTTAAGGGTGCGGCACCGACAAAGTATATTCAACTGGCGTATCTGACTGGAATTTTGCCGATTAAGAAAATCAGAACGCAATCAGCACTGAATAATTTTGAAGAGTTTTCAATGATTGATGCTGGTGAGTTGGCACCTTATATCGGATTTACGGAAGATGAGGTGTTAAATCTTTGCAAGACATATAAAGTTGATTTTGATAAAGTGAAATGCTGGTATGACGGCTATATTTTAGGTGAAAGTCAAATCTACAACCCCAAAGCCGTTGTAAGCGTATTAACAAAGCGAAAATTTAAGAGCTACTGGTCCGAAACGGGTTCTTATCGAGCAATTATTCCATTGATCAATATGGATTTTGATGGATTAAAGACCGCAATTATTGAAATGCTTTCTGGTGCTGAGGTACGAATTGACGTGACGTCTTTTCAAAATGATACCACTAATTTTGCCAATAGAGACGATGTGTTGACGTATTTAATTCATCTAGGATATCTGGGCTATAATGAAGATACAGAAACTGCATTTGTGCCAAATGAAGAAGTGCGTCAGGAGCTTGTTAAGGCAACAAGACAGACAAAGTGGGACCAGCTGCTTGAACTTCAGCAGGAGTCTGATGAGCTGCTGGATGCTACGCTACGTTTGGATGGCGATACCGTTGCAAAACAGCTTGGAAAAATTCATAATGGGTATGCATCTGTCATTCAGTATAATAATGAAAATTCTTTAAGCAGTGTTTTGGCGATTGCTTATTTAAGTGCCATTAAATATTATTTTCGACCGGTTCGTGAATTGCCGACTGGTCGTGGCTTTGCAGATTTTGTATTTATTCCAAAACCAGAATATAGAAATGAATATCCAGCATTAGTAGTAGAATTGAAATGGAACAAAAATGTGCAAACAGCACTGCAGCAAATTAAGGATAAAGAGTACCCAAAGTCTCTTGAGGAATATACTGGGGATATTTTACTTGTGGCAATTAACTATGACAAGAAAAAGAATCATCAGTGTTTGATTGAGCAGTATGAAAAATAGGATGCTGAGAGTGGTTATTAACATTTTGGGGCAATTGGGAAAGAGTAAGATTGCTGTTTTTATTATATTGGTTTATAATAAAACAGAAGAATATAAGACAGAAAATGGAGGAGGAATATATGCAGCTGTATCAGTTTGAGAAAATCTATTCAGAGATGGCAAAAGAATTTGGAAAAATTAAGAAAGGAGACGAGAGCCAATATGAAGAAGAACTGTATACATTTGAATTCAATGGAGAAATAGTTTAATTCGTATCCCCGGCGGATTTTCTGGTTACATCATGGATTCAATGAAGTCTCCACGCCCATGCGGTGCATAGCTCCTATGGACGTGGTATCTGAA
>CAVCXB010000167.1:0-6715 GCA_963605535.1 Wujia chipingensis | reverse complement strand
GGAATGCTATGAAGAAACATCTGGCAACTTTTTTGACCGGGCTGACGGCCATATCAATGGCAGCTGCTTCACCGGTAGCTGTTTTTGCTGCGGAAAATGAAGCTGCAGCAGAAACAGCAGAAACGGGTAATACAGGAGCGGACGCAGTACAGGAGACAAATGAGACGAGTAATGAAGGCGCAGACACTGCGCCAGAAGCGCCTGAAACAAACGATAAAGAACCGGAAGCCCCACAAGAAAAGGCTGAGACGGGGACGGTTACATCGGTGCCGGAGATTCATGAGGATACGGTCCAAAATGAGGATGGCAGCACCACGACCACCACAACCTCAACGGTTACCGAGACCACGACCACACCGCTGGAGCCGGTGGTTACGACCACGCCGGTAAATGCGGAAGACGATGATTATCATACGATTACCGACGACGAAGGCAATGAGCTGGAGGCGTATGAGAAAACAACGACAACAGCCGGGGCTGAAATCAGCACGGAGACAGTCACGACAACGACCGTGACGACCGAGACCACGCAGATGACAAATGCCGTAGAAACAGAGAATGCGGCCGTGGAGAATGTAACGGAAGATGCGGAAGTGGCTCCTGCCGATCCTGCGGCGGAAGTTGCTGCGAAGGAATTTCTGAAGGATCAGAACGTTACGGCTGATTTTGCAATCTATGCCGATAAGGTGGATGAATCCATCGGCCATGTGGATGGCAATGTGGCGGTCAATACGATGGCCACCGGCGGGCAGGTTGACATCATGAATAAGGATGACAGCCAGTACGGGGAAGGCAATGCCGACCCCTATGCTGAGAATGGCTATTCTTATATAGGCAGTACAGAGAATGGTACGACCATCAAAACAACGTCCAACCAGATAAAGGATGGTGTGGTCCTGTCCAAGCTTGTGGTTGGCAAGAATGTGACCGTTACCGACAACGCGCACGGCAGTGCCGGACATTTTCAGATGGAGACAGCGGAGACAAAAGCAGAGGGCGGTGTGACTTCCGAGAGCGCAGAGAAGCTTGCTGCAGGGGATAAGCGTCTTGCGGATATCGAGAACACGAGCAATATCGATTCCAACCTGGATCAGATCGCGGCATCCGGGCAGAAGCTGATTGATGCAACGAGGGATCAGGAAGGCACAGGCTCTGCGGACAATGACCTCAATAAAATTTCAGCGGCAATTGCGTCGCTGGTTCAGTGGAAGGATGCTGCCTCTGAAAATGGAACAAGCATCCTGAATGTCACTATTCACAGCAGGCTTCTTACAGATGCCAGATATACGAATGAGCTGAATAATACCAAGATTTTCCAGGATCTTGTCAGAAAGAATACCTCGAATACCAAGGTCATTGTGAGCGTGGACTGTGATGACGCGGATAAAGATGCCGGGATTACGAGCTATTTCAATCCGTCGAATGACATCAATAACTACGACAACAGGGCAGCGAATCTATTCTGGAATTTCGGTGCCTATGCCGGAAAGATCACACTGGAGAGCCAGTGGCTCGGCAATATCATTGCCGCAAATGCAGCCGTGCATGCCAATGCAGGCATCCAGTCCGGAAGAATTGTCGCGAGGACTGCCGGGCACAAAAGCGGAGAGATTCATATGGCTGTCAGTGGAAATGTGATCCCCCAGAAGATGACCGGCGAGCCGACGGTCACAAGGTCAGATAAGAAAACCGTGATCGTTTCGTCAGAGCCCGGTATCACGTACAAGTACAGGATGAAGGAGAAGCCTACCGAGCCGATGGTACCTGATACTCCTGTCAATCCGACAGTACCGGATGTTCCTTCAACGCCGGAGCAGCCCGGAACTCCGGATGTGCCTGAAACTCCAGACACTCCAGTAAGTCCTGAAATGCCGGATACGCCGATGATCTCGGACACCACGGAACCTGTGAAGCCGGATACGGATATCACCGTACCTGATACACAGGTGGCGACACCGTCTGAGATTGAGAAGCCCTCCACGCCGGAAACCACGGATCAAACAACTACAAAGACAGAAAATTATCCATCATCTGGGGATGTCATCTTGATCAACGTAGATCATGCGGATGCTGCGGAACAGCCGCAAGGTGTTCTTGGTGAGGCCCGATCCGATGAGACATCCGCAGATACAGGAGAAGCTGTGCAGATTGTAAAAGGTGATGGCGGAAGGAAGTTTGTCCAGACCGGCGACGAATCCAATATGCCGTTATGGGGCGGGCTTTTTTCGATATCCCTGGGAGCTCTTGGCTTTATGACAGTCAGGAAGAAAGAGCATTTCTAATCTACATGGAAAAGTAAGGAGGAGAAGACGGTGATACACAGGGGACACTGCATCCGGGCACCGACCGGGTACTTGATGATGGGGTGGATATTTAATAGGTTGTATTTATCCTAATATTTGTATATGCTATAGGAAAAGATGCACGGAGGTGTCTGAAATGACTATAGATACAAATACGATGGTTTCCATTTCTGAAGCGAATCAGAATTTTTCTAAGGTGGCAAGACTGGTAGATGAACGCGGTTCTGCCGTGATTTTAAAGAACAATGTACCGAGATATCTTGTCATTGACTTCAGTAGGATCGATCAGGATGCCGTGGCTTCGGATGAGGATGTGCTGAGTGTTTCTAAGAGACTGATGGCACGGAACAAGGAAGCATACGAAGTGCTGGCCAAGTGAAGAGACTGGCGGAAGCGATGGATTACAACCTGTTAGATTGGAATGGCTTCTGCAACACAAAATGTAATAGCAACAAGGCATAAGGCCGATATCGGAGGATCCGGTACCGGTCTTTTCTTATGCCGCAAAACAACAACGAACACTATTTTTTAAACGGAGGAATTGAATTATGGCATTTTTTAACAGCGCAGTAAATGTACTTCAGACACTGGTGATCGCATTGGGAGCAGGCCTCGGCATTTGGGGTGTCGTAAATCTGATGGAAGGTTATGGGAATGATAACCCCGGGGCCAAGTCACAGGGAATGAAACATTTCATGGCGAATTAGGTGTACCAGGGAATCGCAGTAAAAATCAAGAAAGGTAAGCATAATCCAGACGCAGAGCTATAAATGCTTAGAAATGATTGCGGTACAGCAAGAATGCGGTTATAATAAGATTGAATTACAGTTCTTCAGGTCAAGAGCCTGCGGGAACGGAAAAGATGAGGAAATTATCATGATGCGCATTAGTTTTGACCCGCTCTGGCACACGTTGCTGGATCGGCATATGAGAAAAGAAGACTTAAGGCTGGCTGCCGGACTGACCACGAATATGATTGCAAACATGGGCAAGGGACAGGGAATCCGAATGGATACCCTTGCGAGGATCTGCGAGACCCTGGACTGCGGACTGGATGATGTGATCAAACTGGTCAGGGAGGAGCCGCCTGCTGAAGGAGGCCATGAACATGACGAAGCTGAAGGAAAGAATCCATGATGATAAGAACGGCTTAGATTATCAGCTGGTTGGAGATTATTACATTCCGGTAATGACGGTGCCGGAGGAAGGACGCCATGTCGGGCGTTGGGGCAGGATGTATCGGGAATACCTGAGGGAAACGCACGAGATCCTGTTTAACCAGCTTGTTTTGAGCGGAAAGCTGTGGTCTGCAATGGCAGATGTGCAGGAACAGGCAGACAGTCGATATGAGTTGCTGATGGAGCAGATGAGTGATGCAGAGGGCATCACAGAGGCATTGAAACGAGAGAATCCCATGGAGTGGGTACGGCAGAAAAATAATCTCCGCAATCGTGTGGAGGAGATCATCAAAACGGAAATAATATATGTGTAAATGGGCAACGACTGCCGAATCGGTCGCACAGTCATCGAAAACTTAGCCTGACAGGCGCACCGAAATGCGCCTACCAGGCCATTTTCAGGGTAATTTTTTTCGGATATAATGCTCTTGTAGGGGACTTGAGGGTCGGACGGCAGCCATTATGTGGTTGGGCGAATGATCGGGCCAATGTCATCCAAATTGGATGACAGAACGCATCCGGGGAGGCCCCTGACAAGACCGAATGGCTGCATTATACTCTTCTTAAAGACAGGGTAAACCTTTCTCTGAGAAGGGGGCGCCGCCTCTGATAAGGTGTTACAATGATTACGCACAGGAGGTTTCTGGCCTGTCTTTGCAGCGAACGATTCACGGCTGTCTGCTCTTTGATAATTGCATAGACATTCTACAGGTACATTCCTGTCAGGAGGAGCCTTCGCCTGCACGCCATGACGCCCAACGGGGCTTTAGCGGAATCGCAGGAGCAAATGCCGGGTTGCCACCGGCGGTGGTGAGGAGATCTGACAGAGACAATGATACTTCCGTAATTCGCGGTCCGGCCACAAGGAAGGCGGGATGGGCAAGATAACCAATGGAGCAGTGCAGCACACTGCCGCCTGTAAGGAATCCCATATCTCTGGGGTACTGAGAGAAAGTACAGAGAAACCATATTAGCAGAAAGGCCTAAAGGGGCATCAGGAAGGCCTGGTGCTGGCCTTTATTCCATATTGACGCGTGTCATATGTATGACATGGGCAGTATGAACCAAACAAATTGGATATATTATGAAGAGGTGATAGTGTGAACGAAAAATACCTTGACGCTGTCAAAACGATAAAAACAGCGATTCTGCGAAGCCAGTGCCGGATGGCAAAGCAAGGAAATACGGAACTGCTTTCGTTGTATTACGGTATAGGTGGTTATGTTTCCGGCAATTCCAGAAAAGGCACCTGGGGAACCGGCGCGATTGATGAGATTAGTTCCAGACTGCGGGAAGAAATGCCGGGACTTCGTGGATTTTCCGCAGCTAATATCAAATTTATGCGGCAATTTTATGAAGCATGGCAGCCATATTTGCAAAATAACCTGGATAATGCGGCGGATGTAAAATCGCTAACCATGGTTAGCGATTTGGAGCAGATAGAGAACAATCAATTGAAAATTTCACGAAATCGTTTACCACTGTTTAGCGAATTGCCAATGGAAATATTCACTCAGGTAAGTTTCACGCATCACATGGTGATCTTGCGAAAAACATCAAGCCTGGATGAGCGACTTTTCTATATTCGGGAATGTGCACACGGAGGCTGGAGCAAAATCGCCTTACAGGCCAAATTGAAAGAAGATCTATACCATCATCAAGGAGCGCTTCCAAATAATTTTTCGATGACATTGCCGAATGACAAGCAGTATCTGAAGGCAATCCGCATGTTCAAGGACGAATATCTTCTGGACTTTATCAACACAGAGGAACTTGATATTTCGGATCCGGAAGATCTGGATGAGAGGGTGCTGGAAAAGGAGATCATCGACCATATCCGTAACTTTATTCAGTGCCTTGGTTCAGGATTTTGCTTTGTGGGAAACCAGCATCGCATTGAAGTGGGCGGTGAAGAGTTTTTTGCTGACTTGCTGTTCTTCCAACGAGACTTGAAAGCACTGGTCGTGATTGAATTGAAAAGAGGCAAGTTCAAACCGGCTTATCTGGGACAGTTGAACTTTTATTTGTCTGCTTTGGATGAGAAGGAACGCAAAAAAGGTGAAAATCCTTCCATTGGAATTCTTCTCTGCCGCGAAGCCAACAAGAGTGTGGTGGAACTGGCCATCCGGGATTATTCCAATCCTATGGGTGTGGCAACCTACCGAACGGTAGATGAGCTGCCAGGCAATTATAAGGTTTTGGCTCCCATTATCGAAGAAGTACCCAAAATGCTGGACAATGTTGAAGCAAAACAAGAGAATAGGGATTCGTGAGCAGGTTCCATGCGCATAAGCAGGAGCAGCTCCGGTTACATAGGCATCGTTTTTGACGGTGCCTAAATTTTTTGTCCAAGAGGAGGACCTTACTATGATGACATTGAAATGTAACCAGAAGATGCTGTTGTTTATCTTTGGCTGCCCGGACAGGCTGCAAACGCAGGACAATCTGCAATTTGCTTCCATGCTGGCGACGGATTCGGATGTGAGCGTGGCGCTTTTCTCACTGGCGGAGCTTCTGATTGAGGTCGATCCAACAGATGAGCAGTTTAAACAGCTGTATTATGATGTTCGTACCGAGCTGGAACCGATTCTGTACGCGTCTGTCATTGACTACCTTGCCGATGATAGTGAGCATGCCCCCAAATTTCCGATGCTGAACCTGTTGGAAAGCATCTTCGTTGCAGGCTTTGCCGGAGATTCCATGGAGGAAGCACTGAATGGTCTTGAACTGCTCCGTCTATGCATTACAGATGCGAAGGTGTGGGAAGTGGAAAAAGAACTCGCGAACGATATCTGTTGCATCCAGCACGTGGAGAAGGATGTCTATGAGAATTTTATTGCCGGGCATAGGAGCGTAGCCCAGGCATTGGATTGGTTATGCTGGGATTCTGATAATGAGACGGATTAAGTGTTCTGATTGTGTGCCAAACAGTAAATATGCAGCGCAAACGCATGGAATTTTTGTATAGAACGGAATGATCTGAAGGAATATTGATGTGAGGTGTCGGAGAGTTATCTCCGGCACTTTTTCGATTGCGAAAATCAAGCTGAAAAAGTTAAAAGCCTGATCCGTAAGGAAAATAACAATCCACTCCGTAAATTGAACCGTCAAAGTCCACGCAAATATACAGAAAAATTATCGCACAGGAAATTAGAGATAAGCAGGTGGTTGGTATGGCAAATCCCTGCGGAAAGGAGGGCAAATGAGCAACATTTATGGCTATATTCGGGTCAG
>CAVCXB010000166.1:0-6829 GCA_963605535.1 Wujia chipingensis | reverse complement strand
GCTTTTGCCATCTGCTGAAAGCGCACCACGGAAAACTCATCGCCCGGTGACAGCTCGTCCACCAGATAATGAGGAACGCCCTGCATCTCATCCGGCATGATCTTTGCAGAACCGATGTCCATATATTTGTACACCTGCATGGAATCCGCACTGATAATCTCACAGCCAAGCTGTTTTGCCAGCCCAATCGAGGCATTTGTCTTTCCCACTGCCGTCGGACCTGTCAATATAATAAGTGGTTTCCTGTTCTCTCTATTTTGTGTCATGTTTTCTTCCTAACTTCTATGATACTTCCAAACAATATAACACTATACGATATTGGAAAGACTTCCGAAAACGATCGATTACACGATTCGTTTGAATTTCTTTTCAAGCTCATACTTGGTCATCGTTATAATAGTCGGTCTTCCATGTGGGCATGCATACGGATTGTCCAGTGTCAACAGCTGTGACACGAGCGCATCGGCCTCTTGAAACGAAATCTTTTGGCCACCCTTAATCGCCGCCTTGCACGACATGGACGCAAGCTTTGACGCAATCAGTTCGGACGGCGGCATTGTACCTCGATCCTCAAGGCCAGACAACATCTCTAGAAACAATTCTTTCTCATGGATTCCATACAAGTTTGCCGGAACCTCGCTAATCGCATACTCGCGTCCGCCATACGGCTCAATCGTAAAGCCGATGCGCTCAAACTCATCCTTAAATTCTTCTAACAAAGCTTCCTCTGCCCTTGTCAGTGAAACAATCATCGGCGGACTCACAAACTGCGTGATGCGCTCCTTTTTGCGGTATGCCGCCATCATGCGCTCATAATTTACTTTCTCATGCGCGGCATGCTGGTCCATGATGTAAAGCTGATTGCCATACTGAATTAACCAATAGGTGTCAAACAGCTGCCCAATCAGGCGATGATGAATTCGTGCCTTTTCGGATAATAACGGCTCGGTAAATAATGTCTGCTGCTCTGGCTTGGCTGGTGTTTCCTGTTGCGAAATGATATCTGATGTCTCTTGTGTTCCTCGATTTTGGGCGATATCTGGTGTTAGAACTGTTTCAGCTGCTTGGATGCGATCTAGTGTTTGAACATTTTCTGTTCTTTCAGATGTCTCTTCAATTTCAGGTTGCTCACTTGGATTTGAGGTTTTTAATGCCCCCTGTATTCTTAAAGATTGTGAATCCTTTGATTGTTCAAATGACTTTGATCGTTCGGAGTCCTTTTGCATTTCTGCTACTTTTGATAACGAAGGTTCTGCCTGTCCAATTCTTCTATGCATACCAGATTCGGTCTTATAGACGCCAGAAGGCTCTGCTAAATTTTTCCTAGCAGTTGAAGGTTCTACCAAATTTTTCCTAGCAACTGTTGCTTTTTGTTCTGTTGGTGGCGGTGGAATGATTTCCTTCATTGCCTGAATCCGTCGCTGCTCAAACGGCTCCGGAAGTTTCTTCTTACCATCAACAGCTTCTTTTTTTGCTTTTCCATCATCGCTGACATCTGGAATAAATTCCTTGCCGCGAAGCGTATTTTCAATCGCTGCTGTTAAAAGATCATACACCTCATTTTCCCGCTGGAAACGAACCTCCATCTTTGCCGGATGGACATTGACATCAATCAATTCTGGCTGAATCTTGATATGAAGTACTGTAAATGGATAGCGATGCTGCATCATAAATGGCTTATATGCCTGTTCAATCGCAGCCGCAATCAGACGGCTCTTTACAAATCGTCCATTGATATAATAATTTTCAAAGGTTCGGTTTCCACGTGAGATAATCGGCTTTCCCAGATAGCCAGTCACTGAAAACAGCGGACACTCATAGGCAATCTCTAATACGTTAGATGAGATTTCTCGTCCATAAATCGTATAGATCAAATCCTTCAGGCGGCCATTTCCACTCGTATAGAGCTTATTTTGACCAGCGTTGATAAAGCGCATGGAAATATCTGGGCGCAACATTGCCATATTTTCCATCAATTGGTTGATATAGTTTCCCTCTGTCGCTGCCGTTTTCAAAAACTTTTTTCTGGCTGGCACATGATAAAACAGATTTCGCACCAGTATCGTCGTACCATCCGGCGCACCGATCTCCGTCAGGCTTTTCTCCTCGCCGTCCTCGATCTGATACGAAACACCAAGCATGGATTCCGGCGGTTTTGTGATCAATTCTACCTGCGCAATGGCTGCAATACTCGAAAGTGCCTCACCGCGAAAGCCAAGAGAACCAATGTCAAGCAGATCATCTATTGTATGAAGCTTGCTGGTCGCGTGGCGCTTAAATGCCATGCGCACCTGATCCTTGTCAATTCCACAGCCATTATCAGTAATACGGATAAAGCTAATTCCGCCTTCTTTGATTTCAACGGTAATCGCCGTTGCCTTCGCATCAATCGCATTTTCCAACAGCTCTTTTACAACAGAAGAAGGTCTGTCAATGACCTCTCCTGCTGCAATCTGATTAATTGTTGCCTGATCGAGCAATTGTATTTTGGGCATTGCAGACCTCCTTTGTATATTTTTTCGGTTTTCTATTTTTGATACTTCCCACGGATTGCTACGCAGCTTTTCATCTTGGGAGTATCAAATCCTGTTTTTAAGCGTTGCCTGCATTCGATACAATGTATTGAGTGCATCAAGCGGCGTCATATTCGCAATCTCAAGCTTCTTAATTTCTTCAATAATCGAATCGTCTTTTACGGTATCAAAAAGCGTCAGCTGGTTGGCATCGACTTCATCCGGTCTGGACACACGCTTTTTGGACGGTGTTGCCTGCATCTGGGCAATCTCTCTTGCACGCGCCGCAATATCCGCATCTGTCAGCTCTTCTACCAGTTCCTTTGCACGGTTAATTACGCGGTCTGGAACACCGGCGAGCTTTGCAACCTGAATTCCGTAGCTGCGGTCTGCACCGCCCTTTACGATCTTTCTTAAGAAAACAATATCATCGCCCTGCTCTTTAACCGCAATGCAATAGTTGTTGACACCATTTAACGCACCTTCCAGCTCAGTCAGCTCATGATAATGCGTTGCAAACAATGTCTTCGCGCCGAGCTGTCTGGTATCGGCAATGTACTCAACGACTGCCCATGCAATGCTCATACCATCATAGGTACTCGTTCCTCGTCCAATCTCATCTAAGATAATCAAACTCTTCTTCGTCGCATGGCGCAAAATATTTGCCACCTCGTTCATCTCTACCATGAAGGTACTCTGACCGGACGCCAGATCATCGGACGCGCCGACTCTGGTGAAAATGCGGTCGCTGATGCAGATATTTGCGGACTTTGCCGGAACAAAGCTTCCGATCTGAGCCATCAGCGCAATCAATGCCACCTGACGCATATAAGTCGACTTTCCAGCCATATTCGGGCCGGTAATAATCGAAATGCGGTTCTTTCCATTGTCAAGCAGCACATCATTTGCTACAAACATATCGTTTGGAATCACCTGCTCTACGACCGGGTGACGTCCACTCTTAATTTCAAGAATACCCTTCTCGTTGATCTGCGGCTTTACATAATTCTGACGCTCTGCGACAAATGACAGCGATGCCATAACATCAAGAAGTGCAATGGCTCTTGCCGTCTTCTGAATGCGCTCAACCTGTGAAGCCACACGGTCTCTCACATCACAAAAAAGATCATATTCGAGCGCAGATAACTTATCCTCCGCTCCAAGAATCAAATCTTCAAGCTCCTTTAACTCCTGCGTGATAAAGCGCTCTGCATTGGTAAGTGTCTGTTTTCTCGTATAATCCTCCGGTACCATATCCTTAAAGGAATTGGTTACTTCGATATAATAACCGAATACTTTGTTGTAACGAACGCGAAGTGTCTTGATTCCGGTACGCTCGCGCTCCTTTGCCTCAAGTTCAGACAGCCATGTCTTTCCCTCTGTCTTTGAGCGGCGCAGCTTGTCTACATCTTCGTTGTAGCCATCTTTAATGATTCCACCCTCGCGGATGACAAGCGGCGGATCTTCTGCAATTGCGCTGCTGATCAAGCTTTCGAGATCTTCCAGCGTGTCAAGATTTTCATACAATTCCTTTATCAGTGCGCCCTTAAAGCCCGCAAGCTGCTGTTTGATCGGCACAAGCATCCGAAGGGACGCTGCAAATGCAAGCAAATCTCTTGGATTGGCTGTCTTATAGCTAATACGACCTGCCAGACGTTCCAAATCATAAACCGGCTGAAGATATTCACGAATCTCTTCTCTTGTCACATACTCATTTAAAAGCTCTTCAATCGCTTCCTGTCTCTTTAAGATCATCGTGCGGTCGATCAACGGCTGCTCAATAAAGCTGCGAAGCAGTCTCGCCCCCATCGCCGTCTTTGTCTTATCGAGTACCCACAAAAGACTTCCGCGCTTTTCCTTCTCGCGAAGCGTCTCTGTCAGCTCCAGATTGCGGCGCGTGGACGTATCCACAATCATGTAACAGCCTGTTGTGTACGGCTGAATGTTTGTGATATGAGGCATTGTGCTCTTCTGCGTATCGTACAGATACTGCATCAACGCACCAGCGGATATCATTCCGGCATCGTAATCCTCAAGTCCGATTCCAAGGAGGGAGTTTGTATGGAAATGCTCAAGCAAAATCTTCTTTGCATTGTCTTCCTTATAATACCAGGAATCTGGCGTGGACACGGTAAAGTGCAGACGTTCTTTTAGCTCATCCAGATTTTCTCCACTTAACTCAAATAAATCGTTGCAGAGCACCTCTGCCGGAGTAAATTTAAACAGTTCGTCTTCCAACTGCTCTTTTGTTTTCAGCTCGGTCAGATAAAATTCACCCGTGGAAACATCACAGGTACTAACACCGTAGATGCCGCCCACATAGGCAATTGACATCAGATAGTTGTTCTTTGTCTCATCCAGTGCCTTATTATCGTAAATTGTTCCCGGCGTTACAACTCGAATTACCTCACGCTTTACGAGTCCTTTCGCTAATTTTGGATCCTCCATCTGCTCTGCAATGGCCACACGATAGCCCTTCTGGACCAGACGATCTATATAATTATCGGCTGCATGATACGGAACGCCACACATCGGCGCACGCTCCTCCAAGCCGCATTCTTTTCCTGTTAACGTAATCTCCAGTGCCTTTGACGCAGCGATTGCATCATCAAAAAACATTTCATAGAAGTCACCCAGTCTGTAAAATAAGATACAGCCCGGATACTCATCTTTTGTCTCAAAGTATTTCTGCATCATCGGCGACAATTTCGCCCTGTTGATCTCCATTTGTTTTTGCCTCTCTACTAACAGTCTGATAGCGGCTATCGTAACCGTCAGCCGCTATCATCCCCTCTATTTATCTTATGTTATGCCTGTTCCACAAGCTCCCCTAAATAATAGAAGCCTTTGGACTCTATCAGTTTTACTTTGCAGATCGTTCCGATTAAAGAACAATCTCCCTTGAAATGAACCATCGTGTTGTTGCTGAGACGTCCAGATACCATGGACGGATCTTTCTCATTTACTTCCTCTACCAATACCTCGAGTGTCTTTCCGGTATCGCGGCTGCACTGAGTCGTTGCGATGGACTGAACCTGCTTTAACAGGCGGTTAAAACGATCCTTTACCACATCCTCTGGCACCTGATCGTCCATTGCTGCCGCCGGTGTCCCGGTACGCTTGGAATAAATGAAAGTAAACGCACTGTCATACTGCACCTTGCGCACAACATCCATTGTATCCTCAAAATCCTCTTCGGTCTCGCCCGGGAAGCCTACAATGATATCTGTAGTCAAAGAAAGATCTGGAATCTCACGGCGAAGCTTCATTGCCAACTCCAAATACTGCTCCTTGTCATACTTGCGGTTCATGCGCTTTAAAATGCGGCTGCTTCCAGACTGAAGCGGCAGATGCAGATGACGACAAATCTTCTTGGAATTTTTCATCACTTCGATCAACTCATCCGATAAATCCTTCGGATGGGAAGTCATGAAACGAATCCAGCGCAATCCTTCGATCTGCTCAACCTGCTGTAACAGCTGCGCAAATGTAATCGGATGCTCAAGTGTTTTTCCGTAGGAATTTACATTCTGGCCAAGAAGCATAACCTCTACTACGCCATCGGCTACTAACTGCTTGATTTCCTTAATAATATCCTCTGGCTGTCTGCTTCGCTCTCTTCCGCGCACATATGGCACGATGCAGTAGCTGCAGAAATTGTTACAGCCATACATGATGTTGACACCGCACTTAAAGGTATATTTACGGACAGCAGGAAGGTCTTCAACGATCTGGTCGGTTCCTTCCCATACGTCAATTACCTGCTCTTTTTTGGTAAATGCCTGATACAACAGCTCTGCAAGTTTAAATATGTTATGGGTTCCAAATACAATATCTACAAAGCGATAACTGCTGCGAATCTTTGCAACCTCATCCGGCTCCTGCATCATGCATCCGCAGATGGCAAGCATACGGTGCGGTGCATTCTTCTTTCTGCCCTGATACATGCCTAAATGGCCATATACCTTCTGGTTTGCATTCTCACGCACGGTACAGGTATTCATGATCAGGAAATCGGCAGCCTTCTCGTCCTCTGTCTCCTCGTATCCGATCTGCTCCAAAACACCAAGCAGTTTTTCAGAGTCCTTTGCGTTCATCTGACAGCCAAATGTGGCAATATGAACACTCAGGCTTCTTCCCAGCTCTTCAGACTTCTTTTTTACATACTCTCTGTCCTTCGCCATGAAATAGAGCTGTCTGCTTGGTTCCGTCTCCGGTGCCGGAACAGTCGTATCTACCATATTGATATCAATTCCGGTTAAATCGGAAACGTTTCTCAAATCTATACTCATAGTTATCCTTTCAGCGCTGTTTTT
>CAVCXB010000165.1:0-6832 GCA_963605535.1 Wujia chipingensis | reverse complement strand
GCAAATATCGCTGCTCAAGTCGGAAATGCAGAAGCTGGCAGACAAGAACGCGCAGTTGAACGAAGCCGACGAAACACAGGAAATACAGCAAGAGAACACCGAGCTGAAGAAGCAAAACGAGCAGCTGAAGCAAATATGCGCCGACACAGGAGAGATGATCTCGAACTTTAGGCAGGAAATGTCGTGGTTAAAGAAGCAGAAAGAACAGCTAACAGACGAAATTAACAGGTTTATAAATAGGTGTGATAGATTTACTGAGGTGTTTAAGGACCTGAAAGCAGAAAAAACGCTATTGGGAGGAATAAAAGGCGTTTCGTGGGATGAGTGGCAGCAGATAAAAGCTGCTGCTGTTGACGTGGATAGAGCTAAACAGAACTGTAAGAGTGCATTGAACGCAGCTGCTAAAACGGAAGATGCGAAAAAAACGAGTGTTGTAGTGCGATTACAACGGATAAAAGAGAAACACGGCACGAGAGATTGACACTCTCGTGCCGGTACTGTAAAATAAGGACAAGCAAATACGGTCGAAAAACGACCGATTTTTTTGTCGGGAAAAGGTAAAAAAATGTATTGATAATATAACGCCCTGATAGGGGGCTGACAGGGGTGCTCAGAGGGGTGTCGGAGCTGGTCGAAAAGCGACCGATTTTTTGTCGGGAAATAGGTGGAAAAAATATATTGATAATATAACGCCCTGCTAGGGGGCCGGCAGGGGTGCTCAGAGGGGTGTCGGAGAGGGTCGAAAAGTGACCTTTTTTTGTCGGGAAATAGGTGGAAAAAATATATTGATAATATAACGCCCTGCTAGGGGGCCGGCAGGGGTGCTCAGAGGGGTGTCGGAGAGGGTCGAAAAGTGACCTTTTTTTGTCGGGAAATAGGTGGAAAAAATATATTGATAATATAACGCCCTGCTAGGGGGCTGGAGGTGCGTGGGGATGTATGATATTTTAGGTGCTTTGACAGCGCTGTTTGAGGAAGTTCACTATATGGACTTTTATCGGGACATCTTTCCGGAGGGCTCCTTTGAGGAGCGCGGTGAGTATGAGGACGGGAAATATAATGGTATAGCGATTGCTATTGAGAAAGGCAGCAAGCGTGCAAAGCGTATGACGATTACTGATGATCTTGATACGATTGCGGATATGGTTGGGTCAAATGATTTCTGTCTTATGAGCCCGATCAGTTATGCAGGTAAGAGTCGGAAGTCCTCCAATGCTCGGTTTATGTATGCGTTGGCTATTGATCTTGATGGTATGACGGAGCGGAAGCATTGGGATTTTTTTATGGAGCAGATCAACCGTGGTCATGAGATGTTGCAGTTTGTTTGGGGTCTGCCGCGGCCTACGTATTTGGTATCTTCCGGCTCAGGTATCCATATTTATTATGTCTTTAAGCAGCCTATTCCGATGTTTAAGAACATTGTTGAGGAGTTGGAGAAGCTGAAAAGGCGGTTGACTTGGCAGGCATGGACACAGGGCGCGTCCTCGCTGCATGATAAGGTGCAGTATGAGAGTTTGTTTCAGGGTTTTCGTGTGGTTGGTACGATTACGAAAGATGGTGGTCGCTGCCGTGCCTTTTCGGTCGGTGAAAAGGTCACAGTAGAGTATTTGAATAAGTTTGTGCCAGAGGATCATCGTGCTGTGAGCTTTGTTTATAAGTCTGATTTACGGCTCGAAGATGCGAAGAAGAAGTATCCAGAGTGGTATCAGCGGCGTATTGTGGAGAAGCGACCGAGGAATACATGGACTTGTAAGAAAGCAGTTTATGACTGGTGGATTAGGAAGTTGAAAGAGGGTGCCGAACAGGGACACAGATATTGGTGTATTATGACTCTTGCGACATATGCGCAGAAGTGTGGAGTACCCCGAGAAACGCTCGAGGAGGACGCATACGGCCTTATTCCATTCATGAATACAAAAGGTGATGAGTTCACTGAGGACGATGTTATGCACGCTCTGGAGGCTTATACGGATAGCTATGCTACATATCCGATTGATACGATTGTGTGGCGTACCGGTATTCAGATTGAGAAGAACAGGAGGAATGGTCAGAAGCAATCTGATCATCTGGAGGAAGCAAGAGCAATTCGAGATATTCGTATGCGCCGACAGGGGCGTAAATGGACGGACGGTAATGGCAGGCCGGACAAGCTATCTGTGGTAGCTGAGTGGCGTTCTGAGCACTCGGAGGGGACGAAAGCGGAGTGTATCAGAGAAACTGGATTGAGTAAAAAGACAGTATATCGTTGGTGGGAAGAGGCTGGTTTAATGAATTTACGAGAATATACGAACAAAGAGAAGATGGTTCAATTATCTGCTGATGAGAGCCAGCGTAAGGCAGCGGAGATTATGGCTGCGGTGACTGCGATTGCGCAGGAACGCGGGCTTTCAGAAGAAGAAGCTTATGAAGTATTCTTGCATGGAAAGACCAGAAAAGAGCAGGTGCAGGAGCAGACAAAACATATGGTTTTTGCGGAAAGTGAGGTAACTCCTGCTTTATTAGTTGGTTTAGCGGATAAGGGAGTTAGAGAAATCAGTATTTTGCCTGATGATGAGTATGCGGAATATTTGTATGATAATTACTTACGCAGCGTTTGCAAGTGATGTTGATATTTTAGCATAATTATGCTAAAATAATATCAAGGAGGTTGATGGTATGAATATGATTAGACCTGTATCTGACTTGAGAAATAATTTTGCCGACATTTCTAAAACAGTACACGAAACGGCACAGCCTGTCTTTTTAACCAAAAATGGGTATGGTGATATGGTTGTTTTAAGCATGGAAGCGTTTGAAAATCTGCAATTTGAGAGCGAAATTTACTTCAAGCTGCAAGAAGCCGAGCGAGAGGCAGAGCTGACAGATCAGCGTTATTCCTCCAAAGATGTATTGAAAGCGATGAAAGCCGCTATTGGAGGGGAGCAGGGTGTATAAACTGGAGTACCTGCCTGTTGCTCAGAGAGATATGGTTGAGATCGTGCGCTATATCAGTGGGGAGTTGCAAAACCCTACCGCGGCAGCTCGTTTGGCGATGGAGCTGGTAAACGCAGCGGAAAGCGTACTCACATTTCCGTATGCGCTTCCGGCGTATCAACCAATCCGCTCGTTGAAGCGTGAGTATCGAAAAATCTTAGTGCAGAATTTTTTGATGTTTTACTGGGTGGATGAGGAAAAGAAGCTGGTGACAGTCGCTCGTGTAGTGTATGCTAAACGAGATATTAGCAGATTGCTGGAGTGATGAAAGGTCGAATGGCTAAGACGATTAAGGAAATTGCGGCTGAATGTGGAGTGTCTGAACAGGCTGTACGCGGCTGGTGTAGGCGAAACCATGTTGCGAAAGATGCGAAAGGTAGTTTCGCACTTAGCGAAAGCCAAAAAAGCTCGATATATCTACACTATTTAGGGGTAGAGCGAAACGAAGTTTCGCAACCAGCGAAAGCAAGTTTCGAAACTTGCGAAACCTCCGAAACAGTGCTGATTTCAATGTTGCAGAAAGAATTAGACCGTAAGGACACGCAGCTATCAGTAAAGGATAAGCAGCTGGCAGTGAAAGACGAGCAGATCAGAGAGTTAAACGCAAGGTTGGCTGAGTGCAGCACTGCATTGCTGGCAGCGCAGGAAACCGCGCGTGCGGCGCAGGCCCTCCACGCTGGGACAATCCAGCAGCAGCTTTCCGATGGGGAAGATCGTGCAGCTGCCAGCGTGCCGGATGAGCAGCCGGTGCCGAACAATCGACGGTGGTTCAGTAGGTTCTTTCGGAGATAAAGGCTGTGCATTGTAGATCGTAGAAAGCGAGGTCGAGGCATGGTAAAAATCAGAGTGTACGGTACGCCTGAGGAGGTAGAAAGTACGCTGGAGGTTTTACGCACTCAATTTGAGATTTTGTCTGAGAGTGAGCCGTATATAGATCGGGGTAAAAGTCGATACGTTAGGGTGTATCTGGACGTAGAGGGGGCTGGCCCAACCGAAAAGTAGGCAAGTTGGGGAGAGGAGAACTATCATGGAAATCCACAATATACCACCATATGATGCCTACAAAACCGTACTCCAGTGGGCAAAACTGGGGAAAGTGCCGATTGATCCAGCGCAGGGCATTGAACTATGGCATAATAGGCATTGTCAGGGGCATGGGTTATATTATGCTCCTGATATGGTGCGAGAGGGAACACCAAAGGAGCTGGATGTAACTCTTGGCCCACGCAGGGAAAGAAAGCGCCTGCAGGAAGCGGCACGCAAGGAAAGAAAACGTCAGCAGGAAGCGGCATACCGTGCAAGGCAGCTGGAGGAGGTCAAAGCAGAAGCTGCTCACGAAGCTATTCACACTTTATTTGAGAAGTCGCTTGCTCGGCTGGATCGGAATGTTCCTCCAATGGGTCAGCCGATTGTGATAGACACTGAAACAACGGGACTTGGGGCCGATGATGAACTATTACAGGTGAGTATTATCGACACAGACGGCTGCACGTTGTATAATTCCTACATTCGGCCATATTATCACGAAATATGGCCTGAGGCACAGCAGATAAACAATATAAGTCCTCAAACAGTAGAGAAAGCGCCGTATTTGCATGAAGTTGCATTGAATATTGGAAAAATTGTTGTAAATTCTCCGCTGATAATTGGATATAACATTGATTTTGACCTTGGATTTTTGAGCCACTGCGGTGCAATCCAGCCTAATAATCAAGCAGAATACTTTGATGTTATGTATGCCTATGCTGAGAATTATACCGAAGATGGACGATGGCGTAAGTTAAGGGAGTGCGCAGACTACTTTGGCTATGATTGGAGCACTGGCGGCCCTCATGATAGTTTAGAAGATGCGCGTGCAACACTTTATTGTTATAAACATATGTGCATCACTTAGAAAAATGGCGGTTATACAGGATAGACTGTAAGATGGATCATTTGAAAAAGAATAGAAAGGAGGAGCCGGAGATGGAAGTTTTATCTTTTATAATCACAATAATTGTAGGTTTTATAATTGATATTTTATGTATCAAGTATAATATGCCAAGTGCAGGTGCAGTAGTAGCAATAGCTACTATGGGTGCAATTATTCTATGGTTTGTTCGACATAAATAGCCAATAAAAAGAATGTGCAGTGTTTGAACTGCACATTCTTTTTATTGGCTATTAGTAATTTGTAATATTACCGGCATTACTCATTCGGATAGCTTTTTCTACCATTTTCTCGGTGCCTGTAGAGAATCCTATTCCAAAAGCAGCTGGGAGGGATAGAGAGGGAGTAATACTGATAGTAGTATGGCCGTAACCAAATACAAAAGCAACTTCTTTGATAGAATTTGTGCCGGTGCGGTCAACGCCTATTTTCAAAGTTCCTGTTTTAGCATAATTGTCTAAGTCGTTTGGTTTATTCAATGCCATGGGAATTTTGGCATAAGCATGATCATAGGGGGCATCACATACGACAGCAGTATTTTGTGAATACTTGTAGGCTCCAGTGGATGGAGAATAATATTTTACGGTGCAGGACGAGTTAGACGAATTAAAAGCTACATTAATCGGCTGTCCAGCAAGATTTGTTCCTTGCCACCGCATAGCTATCAAATCAGTGATTGCGACTCCTTTGAGAGCAGGAGGATTTGACCATGTCCAAGTTACTTGTACAGCAAGAAAGTATGCGCTTGAAGTTACTTTGGAGAAAGAAGCGGTCATGTTAGCAAATACGCCTCTTAGTTCAGGAGCATTTTCAAGTCTCTCGCCATCGTAATTATGTAATATGGAAATCTGCTGAGTAGAATATCCACGCTTGGTAAGTTCATCCGTAGAGAGTTTGGATAATTGGACGAGTTCGTCCTCAATCATATTAGATTTAATAAGTTCAATTTGTTGGGTTGAAACACCAGATTTAGCAAGTTCTTCGGGGGAAGCTGTTCTGGTTTGTACATAAACATCATACTCGTTGATTGTTACAGAAACTGACGTGGAAGTGGAATCGGCAGAATCAGCTGCAAATGCAGGATAGGTAAATACCGAACATAACATTGACAGCGACAAAATAATCATTAATAAACGTTTCATAATTACCTCCTTATACTGCTCAGGATTGAATCGAAAGTGGTACATTGGGGGAGATTGATGATTGTCATACAACTTTAGACTGCGTTTGAATTATATAATTTATTCTTAGCGTGCCATAATTGTATGTGCTAATTATAAAAGTTTTTTGATCACCTCCGATTGTAAAAAATTATAATATCGTGTAATTTATGTTACAGTCTTTTTATGAAATAATCAATCAGTAGAATATATCAATTCACATCGCTGTGTTTGTGAATTATACACAAACAAGAGCGGAAAATATTTATAAAATTATAAAATGTGAATGATGAGAGAAAATTGCTTAAGAAATGGATAGAAAAAGTGATAAGAGTTGTCTGAATAATTTGGAGTTATATTTGGGGAAAGGGGAGAACGAGAGTAGCGGCCATATCGCCAACATCAGACATTCCGAAAAAACGAGCGTCAAGGGTGGTTCATACGAACTACTTTTTTCTACCCGTTGCACGCCAATCTGCTGCGCAGACGGCTTGAACGGGGCGAAAAAAGCAAGCCCTTGACGCTCGTTTTTCTCCATTCATAGTGACAGGAAAGAGCGCAATCTGCCGTACTGGGGCTTGCTACCGCAAGCCCATCTCCCACACTTGACAGCAGTGCTACCACCATGTATAATGAGGGCGTGGGAGATATATTGCAAGCTACCTAAAGTGATACCACTTTAGAGCTTGTGAGGGGGCTGCACCCCCTTCAATCCCCCTGCTTGGAGAACGCTGCGACGAAAGAAAGAGAGGTTTCCCATGTTGTACGA
>CAVCXB010000164.1:0-6941 GCA_963605535.1 Wujia chipingensis | reverse complement strand
TATGCGGTAAACTCTTTGGAATATCAGAAAGGACGTGCGCTCCATCAGCGTGGACAGGCAGCCCTGTCAAACGCTGAGGAGGCACATGGAAGAACACAGATTCAGGCGACGGTGCGCGATTTAAGCAGACGCTATGACGTGGAGGTTGCGATTCAGTCCTCTGGATTAGCAGTGGATGGCAACTGGGGAGATTTTGCGATTGAGGAATCCTCCTGCTCGTGCGGTGAGTATCACACACCGGGTAAGCTTTGCCGCCACGAGATCGCGGCGATTTTGCAATATTTTTGCGAGGGTGCGCTGGTATCAAGTGTTCATACTTCAGCTGCCTGCATTAGCATGATTCAGGCGTATGAGAAACGCTACACGCTGCAGTATCAAAAATCCAAAATTTCAGATGTAAAGGTAGTGCCAAGATTTGTGGCGGAGGGAAAGAAGATCGGACTGGAATTTTTTGCCGGAACGCGTCATCTTTATCCAATCCGCGATCTGACCGCTTTTAAACAGAGCTACCAGAAGGGCGAGAACATCTCTTTTGGCAAGCAGCTTTCGTATCCAAACTGCGAGTACTCGTATGATGCGGATTCGGCAGCACTCGTTCAGGTTATTTGTCTGCAAATTGATTCGTATCTGAACCACTGGTCTCAGCAGGAAAAGTACACGTTCGACCGCAAGATCGCAAGTGTTGAGCTCGAGGAGGGCTTTGCAGATCTGTATATGAAGGCCTTTTGTGGACGAGAGCTTGAGTTGACAGAGGAAGGCAAGAGCCGCGCGGTTCATGTCGTAAAGGAAAATCCGCAGGTCAAGCTGATCTTAGAGAAGAAGGGAAAAGATGGTGCAAGGCTGTGGCTTCCAGATAAGTGGAAGTTAGCAGAGGGTAACCGCCATATCTATCTGTTCGGTGAGGATAAGGTCTACATCTGTGATGAGTATTACAGCCGTGCGCTGCGAATCTTTTATCGAAATCTGCTTCAGGTTGCTTATCCGGGAAGCGGCTATTTGGATATCAATAACAGCGATTTTCCACCGTTTATCCATTACGTGCTTCCAGAGCTTCAGGAAAACATTGATTTAGAGTGCCGTGACCTGTCGTTAGAGGAATTTGTTCCGCCGATGCTTCAGGTACACTTTACCGTCAATATGTGGGATATTCTCGAGTTAAAGGTAGAGGCTCGCTATGGCAAGAAAAAGGTGCGCATCGGTGAGAAATCCGATGGCAATCTGGTTCGCGATGTGGAGAAAGAGCAGGCATTGAAGAGTCTGTTGGAAAGCTATCTGCCAGAACCTGAGAAGAACACAGAGGGCGATTTTGATGATGCTGAGCGTTACATCGTCGAAAAAGAGGATGCGATTGGACGATTTTTGGAGTTTTGTCTGCCACAGCTGTATTCGTTTGGCAGCGTGGACTTAGAGGATGGACTAGTTGATTTTCGCTTTGATGAGGCACCAAAGATCAAGGCGGGAATGCGCTTTATGGATCATTTTCTGGAGCTTGGCTTTGAGAGCGACGGCTTGAGTGAGCGGCAGTTAAAGGATGTGCTTCGTGCATACCACGAAAAGCAGCATTATCATCGCCTTGAGGATGGCCGTATCTTAAAGCTCGATGAGGATTTTGCCGATCAGCTGGCAGAGTTTGAAGATGTCATGGACATTGACGCTCGCGAAGCAGTTGAGAATCCGGTAAGCCTTCCGGGGTACCGCTTCTTATTCGCGGATGAGATGCTTCAGTCCATGCAGGGCGTTGATTATCAGCCAGGTCGTGAAATTCGCGATATGGCTGAGCGCATGAGACGAACCGAGATGGAACTGTATCCAGTTCCAGATACAATCGGTGCGACGCTTCGTGAGTATCAGGTGTATGGTTACCGCTGGCTGAAGATGCTTCAGGATTACCATTTTAACGGCATCCTTGCCGATGATATGGGTCTTGGAAAGACGCTTCAGACGATTACACTTCTTGCGTCTGATCAGGGAAAGGGCAGTTCCATCATTGTCTGTCCGGCGTCACTGATTTATAACTGGCAGCATGAGTTAGAGCTGTTTGCCAAAGGTCTGCGTGTCCAGGTCATTGCCGGAAATGCGAAGGAGCGAAAAGAGCTGATCGATCATTATACCGATTTTGATGTGTTGATCACCTCTTATGATCTGCTTCGGCGTGATCTGGAAGTTTATGAGAGCTGCACGTTCTTCTATCAGATTTTGGATGAGGCGCAGTATATCAAGAATCACATGACGATGAACGCGAAGGCTGTAAAGCAGTTAAATGCCGCTTACCGTTTGGCACTTACCGGAACCCCGATTGAGAATAGCTTAGGCGAGCTTTGGAGTATTTTTGACTATTTGATGCCGGGTTATCTGTACAGCTATACGCGTTTCCGTAAGCAATTTGAGCTTCCGATCATGAAAAATGAGGATGCGACCGCGCGAAATCGCCTGCGCAGAATGACCGCGCCATTTTTGCTTCGAAGATCCAAGTCTCAGGTATTGTCCGATCTGCCAGAAAAGGACGAAAAGACCATCTACTCTGGTATGGAGGACGAGCAGAGAAAGCTGTATCTGGCTGCCCACAAGCAGCTTGTTGACCAGCTGCAGGGCATTGATAGTGCATATTATGAGAAGAACAAGATCTTTATCTTGAGTCAGCTGACAAAACTTCGCCAGATCTGCTGTCATCCGGCACTGTGCTACGATGATTATCAGGGAACTTCATCCAAACTTGAGGCCTGCATGGAGTTAGTACAGCGCGCCGTAAAGGGCAAACACAAGGTACTGTTGTTCTCACAGTTTACGTCCATGCTCGATCTGATCCGCGAGCGTTTGGCAGAGCAAAATACCAAGTATTACTGTCTGACCGGAAGCACAGACAAGCAGGAGCGTCAGCGTCTTGTTGATGAGTTCCAAAACGACGATACGCCAGTATTCTTGATTTCCCTCAAGGCGGGTGGTACCGGACTGAATCTGACCGCAGCCGACATTGTCATTCACTACGATCCGTGGTGGAACGTGGCGGCACAGAATCAGGCAACCGACCGTGCACATCGAATCGGCCAGAAAAACACGGTAACGGTTTACCGTCTGATTGCAAAGGACTCCCTCGAGGAGGGAATAATAAAGCTCCAGGAGTCCAAGAAAGCGTTATCAGACGATATTCTTTCTATGGACTTCGGAGCCATTGCGTCGATGTCGAAGGATGAGTTGTTATCTCTTCTTTCTGCGGGAGAGGTAGCTAATCAGGCAAAGTAACATAAACACTGCCATAATGACAATAAAGATAGGCAGATACTTAAGGGTGGCATTCCATATCGGAGTCCGAAACAAGGCAACGCTATAGGTGTCACCCTTAAATGATTTAATGGAGTAGGTGTCAAGCGTGATATCGTCAGCTGTTATGGTAGCATCGGATCTGGCACTGTCTGCATTACGAATAATTGCAGAGGAGTAGCCATCTGGCATAGAAATAGTTACCGTGTTAGAGATGTGTGCGTAGAGAACGGTATTTTTTGCCAGCTGAACATTAAACGTCACTTCCTTTTTGGAAAGCTCCGTCTCACGCTCCGTCCAGGCAAAGACATACGAGTCCGCAGGAACGGTGACCGTATACTGATGAACCAGAAAACGCTTCTGCTGGGTTAGCCAGTCAATTGTCGGAAGCAGATCAATTGAAACCGTTACAGAGCTTCGGCCAAAGTAGTCAGCCAGATTGGAGAGAAGAAGCTCTGGTGTTGCCTGTGTGTTATCTTTATTTTGCTCCAGATACCAGTCACAGCAAAATTCCAGATAAGCCTTCAGATCAGAAGACTCATCATCCATCGAAAACTTTTCCGCATCGGTCTTGGCACCCTCTGGCTCGATCAGAGAAACGGTAAAATCGGTACTTTCCGTTCCAGTCAGGAAAACATAACAGTCGTTGAAATTTTCACTGATCGAAAGCTCGTATCCGTCATCTGTCGTAGTATAGCTGCAGCCGAGCGGATAGATGTGGCAGTTGTCACTAAGACCAGAGATGGACATACATGCCTTTGCATTGAGATTGGAGTCAGTGAGTGGTCTGGACAGGTGATAAAGAACACCGGTATCCGTTGGAATTTCCGTGTTGTAGAACTGTCCCTGATACAGTTCCTCGAGTGAAAGCGAGGTTTCACTCAGTCCGTTTGCAGAAAACAGAGGAGAATAGTATTCGGATTCTTCAAAGTCTGCTCGGTTGTCATCGCGACCTCGAAGAGAGAAAAATGAATCGTTGTCCGAAACAAGTGCATCAAACGAATACAGTTCTTCTGGCTCTACGGCAAGGGACGTGATTTGCGGAATCAGAATGTCAAACGAAACATCGGTATCCGATTCATTTTGAATCAGATAGTTGTCTCTCACCAGATTATTGTCATAATCCAGCATGATATCATGTGTTACCGTGACGCCCTCGGACTGTTCGGCGGTGCTGTACAGACCGGATGTATACAGCGGGGTAGAAAAAGTTTCTGTCACATCTGCACTGATAGGACTTGCCTTTTCGTCGGATGAAGCAGTGGTGTCCGAAGAAACTGCTGTCGCATTCTCAGCGTTGACAGAAGTTGCCTTTTCGGCAAAAGAAACAGTTGTGCCGGAAAGAATGGTTCCGGCTGCAAGAAGTAAAGAGGTAAATTTTGTCTTATGCTTTAACATGGAAAACCTGACCTTTCTATTGCATGATAGAAGCATTTAATGCTATAATAAGAACATCCAACATCAAAAACTGAGGGAGGAACTATGGCAGTTGATCTACACACGCATTCCTGCTGTTCGGACGGATCTTTTACACCGACTGAACTGATGGGACTTGCACATGAAAAAAAACTTTCAGCAATCGCGCTGACGGATCATGATACCGTAAGCGGAATCAAGGAGGCCAAGCAGGCAGCAGAGGCGCTTGCACTTACACTGATTCCGGGAATCGAAATATCAAGCCTGTACGATCTGGGCAATTCGGTGAAGGAATTTCACATTTTGGGGTTGGGCGTCGACGAAACGGATGCCTCCTTTTTGGAAAAGCTAGAGGCGTTTGGCGCGCTTCGCCAGAGCAGAAACGAGAAAATGCTGCGTCTGATCAGCGAAAAGGTTCTGCCAATTGACGAAGAGAAATTCTACGCGCGCTTTGACCGCTCGGTGATCACCAGAGCCCATTTTGCACAATATCTTCACGAGGAAGGCGTCGTATCCTCTGTAAAAGAAGCGTTTGACCGCTATCTTGGAGATGGAAAGCCGTGCTATGTCCCGAAGGAGGGCGTGACCGCAAAGGAAGCAATCGCCTGCATTCTGGCGGCGAAAGGTCATCCAGTGTTGGCGCATCCGACGCTGTATCGTTTGGGATCATCCGTGCTTGAGAATGCCGTAAAGGACTTAAAGGAATCGGGTCTTGAGGGAATCGAGGCGGTGTACTCGACCTACACACCAGCGCAGGAGCGCGAGATTCGTGCGCTTGCCGCAAAATATGAACTTCACATGACCGGAGGATCGGATTTCCATGGAACGCCGAAGCCGGATATCCAGCTTGGAACAGGCCGTGGCAATCTTTACGTACCGGATGAGTTTGCGAAATGGCTGCTTGCATAAATGCTCATAACAATTATCATAACATAAACAGGAATTGATGTCCAGTAAGAAAGGGGATTTACCATGATACAGGAAGAAATCCAGAATTGGATCTATGAAATAAAGGAGGTGGATGCGCTCAGCGCAAAGGCACTGCTTCGTGTTTACGAGCAGCTTGGCTTAAGTGCAGCATCTGATCGCCTCAGCGCGATTGGAAATAGGAACGAAGCCGCAGAGGTCGAGTATGGCAGCGTATGGCTTTGGATGATTGAGCGAAATCCAGAAAGACGCGAGGCGTTAAATAAGCTTCGTGAAGAGTTGACCGAAAAATATTGTGGCGCACACAGCAAGGATGTGCATTTGACCGGCAGCCAGGTATTTTATGAGCTGAGCTTTTTTACGGAATATGAGACAAAGTATGGCACACTCCAGTATTACGAGAACATTTATCGTCAGTTGTGCCAAGTAGAAGCATCTGAGCGCGATGGCTGGTATCTGTATGGATTGACTCAGGTTAAGAAAGCGATGAAGGAAGGCGTTTTTGAGTATCAGGCACAGATTACCACGCTTTTCAAGGAGACGTTTGCAGCGCTTCGTGAAAATTTTGCAACGCTTGACCCGATGCAGCGAATTTTGATTTTGGCAGCCGCTTATGAGGCATGCAGTCAGCGAATTCTCCTTCCATATAAGTATCAGGGCATGCTTCACGAATGGTATCGTGTTGTCTGCCGTCATGAGCATAGCAGCGCAGAGCTTGAGGCAGCGATGGTGCTGATGGAGATGGCAAAGCAGAAATTAGAGGCATAACGGGAAACGATAATAAAAAAAGAGGAGTTTATCATGAATTTTCATATATTATTCTGCTCATCCAGACATGTGACCATTGAGTTGGATGAGGATGCGATTTACGAAACTGCGAGCTACGAGATTTGGGTAAATGGACAGTTAAAGGGTATCTTCCATAAGATGATTCAGACGATTGACGGATTGCTGCCAGACACCGACTATGAGATTATGCTGGTGCGTGCAAATGAGGAGTCCGAGACTATCACGTTCCACACCGAGATGGAACCGATTACCTTAAATGTAAAAGAATTTGGTGCATTTGGCGATGGTGTGCACGATGATACCAGTGCAATTCAGGCGGCGATTCTGTGCTGCCCAGAAAAGGGTAGAGTTTTGATTCCAAAGGGAACCTATCCGGTAACTGCTCTGTTTTTAAAGAGTGATATGATTCTGGAATTGCAGGAGGGCGCAACAGTAGCTGGTATTTATGACCGCGAGCGCACACCGATTCTGCCGGGTCAGATCGAGTATGACAAAGAGGATGGCTATTATAACCTTGGCAGCTGGGAGGGCAATCCGCTCGACAGCTTTGC
>CAVCXB010000163.1:0-6961 GCA_963605535.1 Wujia chipingensis | reverse complement strand
AAGAACAAGAGGAAATGGCAAAAGTTTTTGTAGTAGGTCACAGAAATCCGGATACTGACTCGATCTGCTCGGCAATTTCCTATGCAAATTTGAAAAATGCTGCAGGAGATGGCAAGGAATATGTTGCATGCCGTGCCGGACGTGTCAATGAGGAGACAAAGTATGTACTCGATTATTTTGGGATGGCAGAGCCGGAACTGGTGGAGGATGTGCGCACGCAGGTAAGAGACATTGATTTTCGGCGAACGCCTGGTGTTCAGCGAAATATTTCTTTAAAGACAGCATGGCGCATCATGAAGGATGAGCATGTTGTCACTGTACCGGTTGTAAACCGAAAGCGCCTTGAGGGTGTATTGACCGTCAGCGATATCACGGATTCTTTTATGGAAGCATACGACAACGAGATTTTGTCCACTGCACACACACGATACAGCAATATTGTAGATACACTTGAGGGTACGCTTTTAATTGGAGATGAAAAAGCCTACTATACAAAAGGAAAGGTACTGGTTGCTGCAGCAAACCCAGACCTGATGGAGAGCTATATCAGCAAGCATGATCTTGTGATTTTGGGAAACCGTTATGAATCTCAGCTGTGCGCCATTGAGATGGAGGCTGACTGTATCGTAGTGTGCGAGGGTGCTCCGGTTTCTTTGACGATTCGCAAGCTTGCACAAGAGCGCGGCTGCACTGTCATCAGCACGCCGTTTGATACCTTTACTGCAGCTCGTTTCATTAACCAGAGTATGCCAATCAGCTATTTTATGAAGCGCGATCATTTGATCACCTTTGAGGAAGATGAGTTTATTGATGATATCCGTGATACGATGGCTTCTGTGCGCCATCGCGATTTTCCTATTATCAGCAGCCAGGGGCAGTATCTGGGCACAATTTCACGCAGAAACTTGCTCGGCGCGAAGAAAAAGCAGGTTATTCTTGTTGATCATAACGAAAGCGGACAGGCCGTGCGCGGTATTCAGGATGCGCAGATTCTCGAAATTATTGATCACCACCGTTTGGGTACCATCGAGACTATGGCACCTGTTTATTTTAGAAATCAGCCGCTTGGCTGTACGGCAACTATCATCTACCAGATGTATCAGGAACAGGGTATTACGATTACAAGAGAGATCGCCGGACTTTTATGTGGTGCGATCATCTCCGATACGCTCTTATTCCGTTCTCCGACCTGTACCGCAGTCGACCGTATGGTAGCAGAGAAGCTTGGCATGATCGCAAAGATTGATCTGGAAAGCTTTGCAAAGGAAATGTTTGCCGCAGGCAGCAACTTAAAGAACAAGACCGAGGAGCAGATTTTCTTTCAGGATTACAAGCGTTTCACGATGGAATCTCTGGAAGTTGGTGTAGCACAGATTAGTTCTATGAACCCGGACGAATTGTCCGAACTGTGTAATCGTATGCCGGCTTATCTGGAAAAGGCAATCGAGCAGCAGCATGTTGACATGATCTTCATGATGCTTACCAGCATTATGGACGAAAGTACGACGCTTCTTTGCTATGGAAAGAATTGTGATAAGATTGCACAATATGCATTTTCAAAGGAACTTGTTGACGGAAAGATTGAACTGGCAGGTGTAGTATCCAGAAAGAAGCAGCTTGTTCCGGCATTGATGACCGGCATTCAGATGATGATGCAGTAATCGGGATTGACTCCAGGGTTGCATACAAATGATGTTGGGGTCAAAAGGCATTTTGCAAGCAAGCTTGCATCGGCTTTCTGACCTTTTGACCCTAGTATCATACAAATGCAGAATTGAGATGCAGCTTAGAATCGAAAATCAAAAACGAAGAGTCAAAAATAATAAAAATAACAATGAAATCTCCGCACCCGTGCGGAATTTGATAGAAAGTGAGAAAATAAGAATAATGAGCAAACAGATTTGGAAACCAGGTAATATGCTGTATCCGGTGCCGGCTGTTCTTGTCAGCACGGCAGACAGTACAGGAAAAGATAATTTAATTACAATCGCGTGGACTGGAACCGTGTGTTCCGATCCGGCAATGACCTATATTTCCGTGAGAAAGGAGCGCTACTCGCATCACATGTTACAGGAGAGCGGCGAATTTGTCATCAATCTGGTGTCAGAGGACATCTGTCGGGCAGCAGATTTTTGCGGCGTGCGTTCTGGTCGCGATTTGGACAAGTTTGATGCGACTGGACTGACAAGAGAGGTAGCATCCACCTTAAAAGTCCCAATGGTAAAGGAAAGCCCGGTCAACATCGAATGTAAGGTAACACAGGTGCTTGAGCTTGGCAGCCATGATATGTTTTTAGCAAAGGTCACAGCTGTACAGGTAGATGAGTCGTTGCTTGACGAGAAGGGAAAGCTGGACTTGAATCGCGCAAAGCTTGTGGCATATTCCCACGGAGAGTACCAGACCTTTACGAACATTCTGGGTACCTTTGGCTACAGTGTAAAGAAGAAAAACTCAAAATCACGCTGATTGTTATAGCAGAAGTTTGATGTTAATTGACACCAGTCAGCAAGAAGCCCCCGCCCCAGACGAAGCATCGTTCATTGAAAATGCTTCGTCTGAGGCGGGGGCATATCGTTTCTTAGATTTTCCTAATCTTATCGACTGGTATTAAAACTCAGGTCCAATCAGACCGTAGGTGCCATCCTTTCTTTTGTAAACAACATTTACGCGATCCTCATCGCAGTTGTAGAATACAAAGAAGTCGTGTCCTAAAAGTTCCATCTGCAGGCAAGCTTCCTCCGGATTCATCGGCTTCATCGGGAAACGCTTCTCACGCGCAATCTTGATGCCCTCAGCCTCCTCAGGAAGGCTCTCCTCCTCATCAATGAAAGCATTTGAAAAGTTGCCGCCGTTCTGCTCCTTAGCGATCAGCCTTGTCTTATAACGTCTAAGCTGACGTTCAATAATCTCTTCCACTAAATCGATCGAAACATACATATCCGAACTTGCCTGCTCTGCACGAATCAGGCTTCCTTTAACAGGGATCGTAACCTCGATTTTCTGACGATCCTTCTGAACGCTTAATGTAACGTGAATTTCCGCATCTGGTGTAAAATAGCGCTCCAGTTTTCCGATCTTTTCATAAATTGCTGATTTCAGGCCCTCAGTGACCTCGATATTTCTTCCTGTAATGATATACTTCATACAATCAGCTCCTTCCGATAGAATCATAGAAATAAATAAAAACTGTCTTTATTTATTTACCAAGAGTATACCACGGAAAGTTGATTTTGTAAATATAATTTTGACTTACTGTTGAGAATTTTTTATACATCTTTTATACATTCGTTAAAATACCCATTCACAAAAAATGGGTTGAATTCTTATAGGAAAAATGATAGAATTAACCTGTTGTACTATCGGTATGTATTAGGAGGCAAATATGGGATTCATAAATAAGATCTTTGGTACTCACAGCCAGCATGAGCTTAAGCGTATCAAGCCAATCGTGGACAAGATCCTCGGTATGCGTGAGCAGTGGGTCGCACTGTCAGATGAGGAACTTCAGCATAAGACAGTAGAATTTAAGGAGCGCCTTGCAAAGGGCGAGACACTGGATGATATCCTTCCGGAAGCCTTCGCTACAGTTCGTGAGGCCTCCAGAAGAGTGTTGGGCGAGGAGCATTATCCGGTTCAGCTGACGGGCGGTATTGTACTGCATCAGGGACGTATCGCTGAGATGAGGACTGGTGAAGGAAAGACCAACGTGGCAGCACTTCCTTCTTATTTAAACGCACTGGCAGGCGAGGGTGTTCATGTCGTTACCGTTAACGACTATCTGGCACAGCGTGATGCCGAGAACGAAGGAAAGGTTCATCGTTTCCTCGGTCTGGCCGTTGGCTGTGTATTAAACAGCATGAACAATGATGAGCGAAGAGCAGCATATAACTGCGACATCACCTATGTAACAAACAATGAGCTCGGTTTTGATTATCTTCGTGATAACATGGTTGTATATAAGGAGCAGCTCGTAATGAGAGGCCTTCACTATGCGATCATCGATGAGGTCGATTCCATTTTGATCGATGAGGCGAGAACTCCTCTTATCATTTCTGGTCAGAGTGGAAAGTCAACCAAGCTGTACGAAGTCTGCGATATCTTAGCAAAGCGTCTGGAAAAGGGCGAGGCAAGTGCAGAGTTCTCTAAGATGAATGCGCTGATGGGTGAGGAGATCACCGAGACCGGCGATTTCGTTGTCAGCGAGAAGGATAAGACCATCAACTTAACGGAGCAGGGTGTTCACAAGGTAGAGCAGTTCTTCCATATTGAAAATCTTGCCGATGCAGAGAATCTTGAGATTCAGCATAATATGATCATGGCACTGAAGGCAAACTATATGATGTTCCGTGATCAGGATTACGTTGTAAAGGACGATGAGATTCTGATCGTCGATGAGTTTACCGGACGTATTATGCCAGGCAGACGTTATTCCGATGGTCTGCATCAGGCAATCGAGGCGAAGGAGCATGTAAAGGTAAAGAGAGAGAGCAAGACACTTGCGACCATTACCTTCCAGAACTTCTTCAATAAATTTGACAAAAAGTGTGGTATGACCGGTACGGCGCTGACGGAGGAAAAGGAGTTTCGTAACATTTACGGTATGGACGTTGTTGAGATTCCGACCAATAAGCCGATCGCACGTATCGATCATCAGGATGTCGTTTACAAGACAAAGAAGGAAAAATATAAGGCCGTCTGCGATGAGGTTGAGGAGACCTACAAGAAGGGACAGCCAGTGCTTGTTGGTACCGTAAACATCGATACTTCCGAACTCTTAAGCGGCATGTTAAAGAGACGCGGTATTCCGCATAACGTATTGAATGCAAAGTATCATGAGTTAGAGGCGCAAATCGTTGCCGGTGCCGGTGTGCACGGTTCTGTCACCATTGCAACCAACATGGCAGGTCGTGGTACGGATATTAAGCTTGACGATGAGTCCAGAAAGCTGGGCGGATTAAAGATCATCGGTACTGAGCGTCACGAGTCCAGACGTATCGACAATCAGTTAAGAGGTCGTGCCGGTCGTCAGGGTGATCCGGGTGAGTCTCGCTTCTATATCTCTCTTGAGGATGATCTGATGCGTCTGTTTGGTTCCGAGAAGATCATGAGCATGTTCAATGCACTCGGCGTTCAGGATGGCGAGCAGATCGAGCACAAGATGCTGACCTCTGCGATCGAGAAGGCTCAGAAGAAGATTGAGGGCAACAACTATGGCATTCGTGAGAATGTCTTAAAGTACGACGAGGTCATGAACGAGCAGCGTGAGATCATCTATAAGGAGCGTCGTCAGGTTCTCGATGGCGAGAGTATGAAGGATGTTGTTCTAAAGATGGTAAAGGATATCGTCAGCCAGACCGTAGACCGCACGATTTCCAACGAGCAGGCACCGGAGGATTGGGATTTCGCACAGTTAAATATCGAACTGCGTTCCATCATTCCGCTTACCGAGTATATGCCGTCTGCCGATGAGATCAAGAACATGAAGAAGGCCACACTCAAGGAGACCCTTACCGAGATGGCACTTCAGGCTTATGCCGATAAGGAGAAGGAGTTCCCGGATCCGGAGAGCATGAGAGAGGCCGAGCGTGTTGTTCTGTTAAAGACGATCGACCGCAAGTGGATGGATCACATCGACGACATGGATCAGCTTCGTCAGGGTATCGGCCTTCAGGCATATGCACAGCGTGACCCGCTGAATGAGTATAAGATGGCTGGTTACGACATGTTCAACGAGATGATGGCAAGCATCCGCGAGGATACCGTTAAGATGATGTTCCGCGTCAAGGTTGAGAAGCCAGAGGAGCGTGAGCAGGTGGCTAAGGTAACAGGAACCAATAAGGATGACAGCGGCGTAAAGGCTCCGGTTCGCAAAAATGCACCGAAGATTCAGCCGAACGATCCGTGCCCGTGCGGTTCTGGTAAGAAGTACAAGCAGTGCTGTGGCCGCTTCGCAGAATAATAGTAACGATTCAGAGCAAAGTAGAATCAAGATGCGGCTCGAAATCGTTTGTATAATGTAGGAAAATGGTGGTGTCAGATTCGTTTGGCACCACCAAGCTAGAAAAGAAAGTTGAGGAAGAAAAGTGGTTGAGTTAGATCAGTTTAAGTATACACTGTCTACTTATGTTCCGATGTTAAAGGAGCTTGGAGCTTCTTTGAATCTGGACGCCAAAAAAGAGAGAATTGCCGAGCTTCAGCGCTACATGGAAGCTGCTGATTTCTGGGATGACCCAGAGCGTTCTCAGAAGATGACAAGAGAATTAAAGAGTCTGGAGGACACGGTAAAGAGTTACACCGCCCTGTCCACCCAGCATGATGATATCAATGAGCTGATTGAGATGGGCTATGAGGAGAATGATCCGGAGGTAATTCCAGTCATTCAGGAGTCTCTTGACGAGTTCATCACCAATCTGGAGGCGCTTCGATTAAGCACACTGTTAAATGGCGAGTATGATAAGAACAATGCCATCATCCGTCTGAATGCAGGTGCCGGTGGTACCGAGGCCTGTGACTGGTCGGGTATGCTGTACCGTATGTATACCCGTTATGCAGACCGCAAGGGCTTCTCCGTTGAGGTTCTTGATATGCTTGACGGCGATGAGGCTGGTATCAAGTCGGTTACTTTCCAGGTAAACGGCGAGAATGCATATGGTTATTTAAAGTCTGAGAAGGGTGTTCACAGACTGGTTCGTATTTCCCCGTTTAACGCGGCAGGAAAGCGTCAGACTTCCTTCGTTTCCTGCGATGTTATGCCAGAGATCGAGGAAGATCTGGATGTTGAGATCAACGATGACGATCTGCGTATCGATACTTACCGTTCTAGTGGTGCCGGTGGACAGCATATCAACAAGACTTCATCTGCAATCCGAATCACCCATCTTCCGACTGGTATCGTTGTTACCTGTCAGAATGAGCGTTCCCAGTTCCAGAACAAGGATAAGGCAATGCAGATGTTAAAGGC
>CAVCXB010000162.1:0-6981 GCA_963605535.1 Wujia chipingensis | reverse complement strand
TTGACCTGAACGTAGAGGCTAAGAAGATCAGCCTGAGCATGAAGGCTCTTGCAAACAACGAGGCACAGGATTGATTCTGACCGTTACAGGAGTTTCAGAAAGTCTAACAATTACAAGATAGATAATTGAAAATCGCTTTCGTAAAGAGAGTAAAATAAAAAGAACCGCCACACAAAAGAATTTGTGTGGCGGTTCTTTTGTTACGAGAACAGCTCCGGCGGAACCTCCTGCACTTCCTCGGACGGTGCTGGAGTCGCACTGTGCAGCGCATCTTCTAAAATATTGTGTGCATAGGCAAGTATAAAATCCGGGTCATCGATATATTCGGTAAAGAGCTGTTTTGAGGAATAATCCTCCTTATAGACATCAAACATGTCCTCATGGGAGAGCGGGAGGAATGTGCTTGTCTTCTTTGTATAACAGGTAGCGGCGGTCGCCTGAACACGATGCTCGGTGTCGACGTACTGACCGACCTTCTTGTGAACAGCACGATCTTCACCTGGCAGATAATAATAATCCTTATAGTTATCAAAGAAATACTTCAATTCACCCGTAAAGGCGCGGATCTCTACGATAATCTGATTCGCGCGGATTGACAGGCGGCAAAGTGGCAGCTCACATGTCACAGCAACGGGTACCTTAACCGAGCAATCCACTACAATCGTTAAGGAAGAGGAAGTGGTGCTTAATGAGAACCCTGCGAGTGTCCATTCGCTGCGGAAAATATCCAAATAGGATAATAATGGCATAATCTGCGGCATTGCCTTTAAATCTTCCTCGTTGTGAAGAAGCAGCACCTGATACAGTCGGTCATCTCTTGTTTCCAGATAATCCTTGTAGACGGTGATCATTTCCTTGCCGGTAGCCTGGTCCTGACGTGGGATATCCAGATAGTTTTCCAGTGTTGTAAGCTTTAGATTTTCCAGCTTCAGCATCGGCTTTACCGGACGCAGGTGGCGATACAGATCAAAGCTTCGTATATTGTCCAAAACATCGGTCTCAAGCCCGTAAGCGGCGGCACACTTTTTTAGAAATGGAAGATCAAAGGTCTCACCGTTAAAAGAAACAACGACCTGATAATTTCTGAGAAAAGAAAAAAAGTCCTCAAGGATCTCTTGTTCTGAGGTCAACGAGTCCGAAAACCACTGACGGATATGCCATTCCATCTGCTGGTGATAGACTGCGCCGATCAGATAAACCGAAGAGGTGGCAGGCGTCAGACCTGTCGTCTCGATATCAAGAAAAACAAGATCCTTTAAGGGTGCAATTGCATGAGAATCATAAAATTGCGGGATCGAAAATGTTTTACTAATTACAATCATTGAAATTCCCCCGTTTTGTAAATAAGTCACAAGACTAAAAAGCTTTTGAAAGTGAATCTTAAAAATTTCTTACAGTATATCACAAATGAAGGTGTAAGTCAAATTGAGAATTGCCTCGCTATTTTGAGCTTCGCTTGACTTTAGATGTGTAAAAGTGTACAATAACAGCAGAAAATTACAATCGTATTGTATCCGATTGCGATTTGATTGGCTGTAAATTGTCAAGATACAATGTCATTGTAATGATACAAGCAGGGGGATAAATACAATTTGGAGGTAGCTGTGTGTTAAGAAAAAAGGAAAACGAAAGATATTTTAAAATCGCAGTCACGGGAGTAGTCATCCTGCTGATCGGGATGGTCTGCTTCTTTTTATTTTATCGTATCCGTGGATTCGGAGCATTTTTTCAAGATTTGATTGGAATTCTGGAGCCGTTTATCTATGGTTTTGTGATCGCGTATGTGCTTCGCCCGACCTGCCGTTGGTGGGAACGACATTTGCGTCAGATGCTTGAGCGGGCGCATCTCAAACATGCACAGGGCATTGCAGCAGCACTTGCAATTACGTTCTGTGAAATTTTGGCATTAACAATTGTAATTGCGCTTTTTATGTTGGTTATCCCACAGCTGGTAACGAGCATAATGTCGTTGATCAGTGTACTGCCGGATCAGTTGGATAATGCAAATACATGGCTTCATGATATGTTGGAAAAATATCCGACGATGCAGCAAAGCTGGGATGGTTTATATGCAGAGTTATCGACTCGTTTGAGAGAATGGTTAAAGACGGATCTTACACCGATGCTTCAGACGATATTCAATGGTCTTAGCATTCAAGTAGTCAATATTGTCGGCTTCTTAAAAAATGCATTTTTAGGATTGATTGTATCAATCTATCTTCTTGCCGGACGCAGACGTTTTCTGGCACAGGGCAGACTGGTCCTTTTCAGTGTCCTGAAAGAAAAGTGGGCGAAGCTGGTTGAGGATGAGATCATCTATGCAGATAAAATGTTCAGTGGCTTCTTGATGGGAAAACTGCTTGATTCTCTGATCATTGGAGTTATCTGCTTTGTTTGTACCTATCTGATGGGCATCAAGTCAGCACTGCTTGTCAGTGTTGTAGTGGGTGTGACCAACATCATTCCCTTCTTTGGTCCGTACATTGGCGCGATTCCATCTACGCTGTGGCTGCTTCTTGAAAATCCACTGCACGCAGTTTATTTCTTGATTTTTATCATTATTTTGCAGCAGATCGATGGAAATATCATTGGTCCGAAGATTCTAGGAAACTCCACCGGTTTATCATCGTTTTGGGTCCTGTTTTCCATCCTGTTTTTCGGCGGACTCTGGGGCTTTGTCGGCATGATTATCGGTGTACCGTTCTTTGCGGTAGTCTATGACATTATCACGAGACTTGTCATGAGAGGACTGCATCGTAACCAGAGGACAGATATGCTGGAAGCGTATGACGATGAATATGTGAAGAAAACAAAAAAGACGCCCCGGCAGGAAAAGCTTTGGGCAGAGGAAGAAGCAATAGAAGAGGCAGCGCAGGAGCATTATACAGATGCGCACAAGCCAAATGACAGTGATGACGGTAATCATGATGACCATGACAATGGCGGTAGCGACGATCATAACAGTGGAGAGGAGCAGAAATGACAACGATACTCGAATGCAGCGGGCTTACGAAAAAATATGGCTCACAAAAGGCAGTAGACAATCTGGATTTGAAAATTGAGCGCGGTCGTGTCTATGCGCTGCTTGGTCCGAATGGAAGCGGCAAGAGCACCTTTATGAAGATGGCGGCTGGGTTAATTCATCCGAGTAACGGCGAGCTTTTCGTTGATGGCGAGCCTGGTGGAAAAGCGAGCAAGGCACATACTGTATATATGCCGACAGAGTCGTATTTTTACTCCTATATGACATGGAAGGATGCGGGCCATTATTTCTCTGACTTTTACGAAGATTTCCAACCAGAGGTTTATAACCAGATGTTAGAAGAATTTTCGCTGACGCCGAAGATGAAGATTTCCAAGATGTCCTCCGGTATGATGGCAAAGGGCAAGGCGGCGCTCGCGCTTTCACGCGATGCGAAGCTGATTATGCTTGATGAGCCCCTGAACGGTATTGATATTATTGCCAGAGATCAAATATTGGCAAGCATTGAAAAACATTGTTCGCCAGAGAAAACATTTCTGGTGTCGAGTCATCTGGTGGACGAGCTGGAGCGTATGACCGACTATGCTGTGTTTATGAAAAATGGTGGTCTGGTGATGAGCGGAAAAATCGACGAGCTGACTGAGCACCATGGAAAGACGATGACAGAGCTTTACAAGGAAGTCTACAGTGACTGCGTAATGTAAGTTGGCAGGAGAGGAGAAAAAATGTTTCGTTTATCAAAATATGAGCTTCGCAAGAATCGAATCGCACTGCTTGTCCTGTTGGTGGGACTGATTGCGCTAGAGATTGGCTTTCTCGTTGGCATTCAGAGCGACAAACAGGAGACCGCAGTTACTTGGGTAATCTTTCTGGTTCTCTATGCAGTGGTTTGCTATTTTGCAGTATTTATTTTTGCAATTACCAATTATTATAGAGAAATCAATTCAAAGACAAGCTATCTGGTGTTTATGACACCTGTCAGCTCACTTGGTATTATCTTATCGAAGATGTTGACGGTGCTGGTGCTTGGCATCATTTTAGCTGGTGCGCTTGGCGCACTTGGTTGGCTGGATTTGGCGCTGCTTGTCGAGCATTATAGTGAATATAAGAGCATGGGGGAGATGATCTCAGAGGCGATGAGGAGTATCGGAATCAATACGTCGCAGTTGGCATCCTCCGCGCTCTTTGGCATTATTATCTTTTTACTGTCGGTATTTTCAACGGTGGCTATGCTGTATTTTTGCATTACACTGGCGGCAACGCTGCTGCAGAACAGTAAGTTGAAGCTAGTTATGACGATTATTCTGTTTGTCGCAGGTATGTATGCAAAATCAAAAATTCAAGATTGGATTACCGATATCTATCCGATGGTATATGATGATACCGTTAATTTTGTGCAGCTGCTGTTGCAGTCGTGGCCGTATGCGCTTGCAAATTTAATAGAGCTTGCGGTCTTCATGATTCTTACAACGTGGCTGTTGGAAAAGAAACTGTCGTTGTAACATCTGGCAACGCATAGCAGCGGACAAAATCGTTAGAAAAGAAAATGAGTTGTTTGCCTATGGTCAGGTGTCATAGATTGAAGGGAGGAAGACGACATGGTTGAAGTAGAAAAAATAAGAGAAAAAATCGAATCTGGTGCATGGAGCGCACAGGATGCTGCGGACTGTATACAGGAGCTGACATTCGAATACAGGCAAAGTCTGGAAAATGGCGAATGGCGCGAAGATTACAGCAGAGCAGTATATGCCACCAGCTATGGCGTCTTTGCTTACAGTTACCGAGAGCATGTATTCCCACTAATTGAGCTGTGTCAGAAGTTGTTAGGAATCTGCACAAATTCAGCAGATCAGTCGAGGTATTATCTGGCGTTGATGCGTCTGTATTTTGTGATCGGATTTCAGCCGAAAATTGTGGAGTACGGACTAAAATATGCAGAGTCCGATTATAAAATCATAAGGACGAAAACCCAGAGGCTTGCCCCTAGGTTAAGTCAGACAGACAGAAACGATTTAAAATCAGTTTATAACAGCATTGTGGTGGCATTTACAGAGAGCAATCTGCTTGAGGAGGCGCTGTGCTATCTGGAGAAGATGATTGAGGTAACGAGAAGTGATCCGGCGAAACCAGATGCGTCATTTTGGGAAGGCGATACGGTTAATGAACTGGTCTATCTGGACAGTCTGGTTTGTATCAATATTGGACTTGGAAAATTTGAGGACGCAGCTCAAGCAGCGAAGGAACTCGGGGAATTGATTGACACACAGGTTCCGGATGAACAAAAGGCGTTCTTTGATATTCAGAAGGAATTTACTCTGTTGTATCTGCGTATGCATATGGAGCCAGAGACAGAGGAAATCGCGGATGGATTTGTCAATTATATAAAGCAGCTGCGGGAAGGTGATATCGCACAGAGTGGAATTTCGTTTTGTATCAGCTATTTTGCAGAGTTTCTTGAGGTGTTACTTCATAAAAATCGCTGTCGAGAAGTCATTGAGATCGGAAAATTCCTGTCAACATCAGGCTTATTCACGGGAAATGTCAGTATGATTTATAAGCTGATGCTTCAGGCATCGGTGAAATCAGAAGAACCAGATCTGCAAAGGGAGCATGCAACGTTGGAGAAACGCTATATTGAAGCACTTGAGCAGGAGCAGGAAAGCTACAAAAACATGGTGCATGCGCTGACGCAGGAAGAACTTAGGTTGGTACAGCTCAGAAAGGCGATGGGAAAGGATACACTGACGGGTTGTCGCAACAGAGGTACATTTGAGCATGAGGGAAGCCGGTATCTGAGCGATCACCCAGAGGGATCGTTGATTTTCATTGATCTGGATCATTTGAAGGAGGTCAATGATAAATACGGACATAACAGCGGCGATCAGTATCTGCGACAGTTTGCGCGGATGCTTGAAGGTGCACTCGGAGAAAATGAAATTTTGTATCGCTATGCAGGTGACGAGTTTATTGTCTTGTCGAACCGCAGTAAGATCAAAGCAGAAGTTCTGATGGATGAACTGTTAAAGAAAAATCCAGTAGTCTTTATGCTGGGAGATCATGTGCGCCGCATTAGCTTTTCGTATGGCGCAGTGGAATTTGGCGAGATGCCGGGCGATATTTATGCGATGATTCGCGAGGCGGATCACAGAATGTATCTGTGCAAGAAGGAAAATCATATTCGATTGTTGAAGGAGGGCTTGTAATGAATTATGCGGAAATAAAGGAGTATGACATTGCAAATGGCCCTGGTGTGCGTATCACGCTTTTTGTGAGCGGATGCAGGCATCACTGTCGAAATTGTTTTAATGAAGTTGCATGGGACTTCAATTATGGAAACGTGTTTGATGAGGCGATGGAGGATTCTATCGTGGAAAAATTAAACAACAATTTTGTCCGTGGGCTGACGTTACTTGGAGGAGAGCCGCTTGATCCGCAAAATCAGGCAGGTGTATTAAGCCTGATTCGCAAGGTGCGAAAGAACTGTCCGGGAAAGGACATCTGGTGCTATACTGGCTATGTCTGGGAAAAGGATGTGTGCGGCTGGATGAGTGAGCAGTGCCCAGAAACAAAGGAAATCTTATCACTGATTGATGTATGCGTGGATGGACCATTTATTGAGGCACGCAAGAATATTTCACTTCAGTTTCGCGGTTCGGAGAACCAACGTCTGATTGACGTCCCGAAAACCTTAGAGACAGGAGCGGTTGTCTTGTGGAAGGGTTAAAGATGGAATACGTGTACGTAGCTGCGGTGCTAATCGCGTTTGTGGCTGTTATGGTGATTGGATTTTTTCTAAGAAGAAAGATTCACCGATATCAGCCAGCACAAGATGGATTGGAATTTGAAGTTTTGTGTACGCAGATTTTGACTGCAAAGGGATACGAGAATGTGGAATTGACGCCGCCGACAGGCGACTATGGAGTTGACATCTTTGCCGAGAAGGATGGTGTGCGCTGGGCATTTCAATGCAAATATTACAGCAATCCGGTCGGTGTGCG
>CAVCXB010000161.1:0-7027 GCA_963605535.1 Wujia chipingensis | reverse complement strand
GAACTCCTGTTTTCGCCGTGAGAGGGCGACGTCTTAACCCCTTGACCAACAAGCCAGATGAAATAATTTGATAAATTTGTTGCTGCCATACTGGCAATCGAGGCGACAAGATTTGAACTTGCGACCTCTGCGTCCCGAACGCAGCGCTCTACCAAACTGAGCCACACCTCGATGAAGCAGCTTGTAGGAGAATCGAACTCCTGTTTTCGCCGTGAGAGGGCGACGTCTTAACCCCTTGACCAACAAGCCTTGCAACGTTGATTATAATAGCACACCGGGAAGCGTTTGTCAACAAGTTTTTTATAAATTTTTATCTTTTTACTTTTGCCTTATTTTTGACGTGCCAGCGCAAAAATTACCGCCGTTTGCAGTCCGACACCGACAGCCGCAAGGACCGCAAGTAAGATTACCCACAATTTTCCAGCCTCCAGTGTCTGGTTCCCCTCCATCTGCCAGTTGGAAAACTGCTGCATCACTAGTTCCAAATTTGAATTTAATTCCGAATCGAATGAGTCCGATGAATTTGGTGCATTGTCAAGCACTGGCGTTTGTGCCGTTTTTTGATACGTGACTGTGGCTGTGATCAGATATCCCTGTGGATCGGAGGTGTAATGCGCAGTATAGCGCACCATTGGCAGATCGGCCTCGGCAAGATCGCCGGAGAAAACGGCCTGATAGCGCGGCACCATTCGATTTCCAGTGAGGTGAACGCTTCGTTTCCAGTTTCCATCCTCGTCCTCCCAAGCCTCTCCATTCCACTCCACGGATGTGATCTGGTAAAAGGTAGGATCCAGAGATACATACTGTAAAAGCACCGTTTCGCATCCCTCAAACCATGGACTATCCTCACTGGCATAATAGGTCTCGCCACCTATTTCGATGGTCCAGCTCTCTTCATTCCAACTATATTCTGCCCACTGTTCAAGGCCGCTCTCCTGCCATGCAGCGCCATCCGGCCACAGATCACGTCGCCAGATCGTACCGGTAATGGTCTCGCCGGTCACTTCATCTTGTACCTCAACGTCGAGACTTTCTGGAATTTCCTGTCCTTCCAGATACGTATGGTACTGGGTCACATTCTGAAAGCGGCTGTCTTTTGTCCATTCCTGCTTGGAAAGTTCAGTGAGCGCATAGTGAACCCCATTTTCTTCCAATTCCTGTGCTGGCTCATATGGTGCATATGCCCACAGCTCTATGCTATCCTGAGACAGATTCTGTGTGAGTGGTGTCACCTGATACTGAACATCAGACGGCTGATAGAGCATACCTTCTTTCTCAATGGCACCAAATGTTGCATGCGGCTCCTGTGTGTCGGCCAGATATGTATAGGTTTCTATCCAGACTTCAGGCAACGTATCCGGCATTTCAGAGTTGACTAAATCCGTAGCAGCATTCGTATCAGAATTTATATCAAAATTTGTCATCGCTGTTGCATCAAGGTTTTCCATTCCATCTGAGTCTATAAGTGTATCGGTCGGTGCAATTGTCTCCGGCTCAAATGCAAATGCTGTCAGGCTGTTTGGTGCCATCATAAAAGATACCGCTGTCAAAGAGATCATCCATCGTCTTGTTTTTCTTCTTTTCTTCATCTTCACAATCGTTCTCCTTCCTATTTCGTCTTGCTTCGATGTAAAATGGGGGTACAAAAAAACACCGTAAAACCGCCCGGCCGTATCGCCGGGGCTATAAGTTTTTTGGTGTTTTTTAATCTCTTATGTATTTTTATCCATGGCACAAATGCTGCCACTGTTACTTATCTTTTGAAACGTTTTGACTCCTAGTCTCTTCGTCTGCGATCAATCAGTTGTTTTCTCATCTTTTTCGAGCGGAACAATTCCCAACTGATAGCCAAGTGGCTCGAGCAGACGATTCATCGCGCGCACCGTCGGCATGATCTTTCCCTTCTCATAGCGGATGATCATCTGACGTGGAATGCCAGTGATTGTCTCGAGCGCCTTCTGGCTCATCTTCGCATCTTCCTTACGAAGCTTCTTATAATAAGCAATGAGGCGTTCACTGCGCTCGTTTGAACGCTCAAATCCAGCGCCCTTACCACTTGTCTCCTCTGCAGACCCTTCCTCTGTCATCGTGGTGTCTTTTTCTTCTGTCATGTCGCGTACTGCGTCTTCCAGCTTATTCTCCATGTTATCGTCCTCTTTTCTATCTCTCTTTTTAAGCGGTATCGTTTTTCACTTATCGGTCGGTATTCTAAGATAATTTTCTTCTGTCGTATATTAGTGTAACACTTGTGTTGCTCGCTGTCAAGTGTTTTTTACATAAGTTTGTTACTTGTTACTATTCACGGATAAGCCAATGTTTATGGCGTCACTGAAGAGCTTTTCATTACAGTTCACTTGCCCATCGCATCACATACTCTCTGGTCAGATCAAAGGACGCACCGCCGACATCTAAAAGCATTTTGACAAATTCATCATGGCAGAAGGAATCCCCAAGCATTTCCTTTACATCATCCTCAAGATCACAGATCTGGAAATAGCCAACTGGATAACTCAAAATGGTGCCAGGTTCTGCAATGCAGGCGTCGTACACATCGCGCACATCCTCTGCACTGTCCAAGTAAAAGTACGATTTCCACAAATCAAATACATCATCAAGTGACCATGCTCCATAATTGATGCCGATATCCGTCATTGCCATTAGCAGATAACTAATTTCCTGATCCAGAAAGACTACTTCCATCATATCTTCGTCTAAGCCCCAACTGTCTAAGGAAAGACGGGCCGCATATTCTGCCCAACCTTCCGTAAAACCAAGATTGGATATCAGATTGTTGATCGGGTGCCACTCCTGCTGCTTTACATAATTAAAATAATATAAATGACCCGGATAGCCCTCGTGTGCCAATGTCACATACAAAACACCCAGATCTCCATCCAGTGTATCTGGATTTAAATAAATCTCATTTGTCGTATCATTGTCATCCTGTGGAATTAAATAATAGGCCAGCACGCTGTCACTGCGAAGCGCACTCGGCAGTTCTTCCACCTGATAACCCGGATCGACAAGCGCTGCAAAGTTTTCCTGCGTATAGCTGCGAAGCGTATCCAAAATCTCAGTTGGTGTGCTCTGTGCAAAGCCATACTCCGAATCCATATAACCATCATAGATCGCATCTTCATCTAGCAGCTCCGAGAAACGATCCTCACAAGTGTCTAATTTATCGCCCAGATATTCAAAGAGTTCCTCTGCATCCATTGATACACCGGCATAGGCTTCAATCAAATAATTATAATAATCTTTGCCTTCCTCATAGGCACCAATACCTTCCCATTCAATAAGCGATTCTTCCCACTCGATCAGCTTGGTCTTAAGTATTTCAAAGGCTGGATTGACTAACTGCTCTACCAATTCGCTGTTTTGAGCCTGGTACTGTGCACGCTCCTCATCTGAAAGATAGTCTGCATCATCAAGCTTTTGTTCAAAGCCTTCAATAAACACATTTGTGTCACCATTTATCAGTTCCTCGATCGCGTCAAGATTTACCTGAATCATATATTTGGACGGAACAAGATCATACTCGGCATCCGCCTCGGTATACGAAATCGCATAATCAATATAGTTGGGAATATCCTCCAAGAACTTCAGATACTCCTCAATATCCTTTTTCTCGATAAACAGATAGTTCTGGAAATTATTTGCCAGCGAATTGACAATGCCGTTTGGACCTCCGATCATCGAGGAGAAGTCAATCATATCTGCATATTTTTCGTTGAGCGCAATGCCTTCCATTAATTTATCATACAAAAGCTGCTGGCGTTCGGTCAGCTGATTCTTGTCAAATGACTTTAGCTCGGCTAGCTCTGCCTCCTGCTGTGCTTCATACGCTGCAATTGCCTCATCATCGTACTCACTGTAATCCAACAGTGTATACTCACTAAGTTCAATGCCGTAGTCCTCTGGATGTTCCAGATAAAAATGGACATCAAATGGATTTTCGCCGATCCACTCTGCATAAATCCGATCCAGATAGGCTTCAAACGCCGCCTGTGTATCCTGCACATTTGCAAAATTTTGTGAACTTTGTTCCGATGCCAATGCTGGCACACACTGCATTGCAAGACAACCTGCCATCACTGCTGCCGCCCATTTCATTTGTCTCTTCATAAGTAACCCCTTCCGTTTCAATTGTGTTTGCTTCACTGCTATGCAAGTTCCACGTTTTTTCCTTCCGTTCCTTTTTCTTGTTTTCTCTGTTTTCTTGCGTTTTTATTTTGTTACCGTATCATCAGAACTGCTGCCAGATTTCCTCTCTGTGCGCCCATAATTCGATGGGAATACAAAAGATCTGGATTGCATCGGGTACAAAGATTGGTTACACTGATGTTTTGTTCTGGTATTCCTGCTTCCTCCAAAACAATGCGATTCGCCTTCCACAAATCAATGTAGCTTCGATCCCCATTTCCAGCATGGCAAAGCAGTTTCATCTGCTCCTTTGAAAATGCGTTTGCAAACTCTGCTACGACCTCTGAGCCTACCTCAAAGCAGTCCCCACAAATGCTTGGTCCCACTGCCGCGATCACATCCTGCGGATTCGTGCCAAACGCCTCATGCATTGCCTTTAGGGTCTGCTCGCCCATGCGGCCTACTGTGCCTCGCCAACCCGAATGAGACAGTCCGATTGCCTTATTTTTCAGATCAGCAAAATAAAGCGGCACACAATCTGCATAAAATGTCACAAGTGGAAGTCCCGGCTCATTTGTGATCAATCCATCTACATCGGTATAATCACGCTCTCGCACGGTTCCTTTTCCAGCATCCTCCTTTGTCACAAGACGAACATTTGTCGTATGTGTCTGATGTGATAAGACCACCTTTGTCCAATCAAAACCAACTGCCTTGCCAAGCCTTCTATAATTTTCTGCCACTGCTGCATCATCACCACGCCCAAATCCCAGATTCATAGACGCAAAGCAGCCACAACTCACACCGCCAAGTCTCGTAGAAAAAGCGTGTGTCAGCCAGGACTGCTTTTTGAATGCTTCAAATTCCAGATAGGAAACAATATTTTCTTGGTTTTCTCCAATCTTTTTTTCGATCAGCCGTGGGTCTTGCTCCAGCCCCTTACGAATAAGTTTTATCATCTTTGTTTTCTCTCCTTTTTCGACAACAAACCGGTGTTTTATACGCCATGCCGCATCTGCTCATATGGCTTTTCTCTGCTTATACAAGTGTACGCATTGCACTTCACTCACACAAAAATGCATCTCTTATCAAATGAATTTGATCTGCCAGAATGCCTACCACATCAAAGCGACATTTCCACCCTTGAAATCTTGGATGCGTCAACAGATAATACTGTGCTGTCTGAATGATTTTTCGCTGTTTTCGCGTATCCACTGCCGCAAGTGGATCACCTGCTCTGCTGTCTTTTCGGTATTTCACTTCGATAAAGCATAGACACTCCCGTTCGATACCGATCAGGTCGATCTCGCCGGTTCTGCACCTGTAATTTCGTTCTATGATGTGATAACCCTGCTGCATCAAATGTTCTGCCGCCATGGCTTCGTACACGCTGCCAATCTGACGTTTGTTCAATCCTCTTCTCCCTGCCAAAAAGCGCTGATAAAGGTTCTTCTGTGGATCGGCACAGGTCCTTTTTTCTTTAACGTTTCAATATGTGCTGCGCTTCCGTAGCCCTTGTTTTCAGAGAAGCCATAGCCTGGGTAAATCCGGTCATACTCGCGCATAATCCGGTCTCTCGTCACCTTGGCGATAATGCTGGCTGCCGCAATTGAATAACATTTTGCATCACCCTTGATAATCGGTGTCTGCGGCACAGTAATTCCCGGAATGCGAACTGCATCCGCTAATACATGGCCAAGCGGCAATGTCAACTGACTAACTGCTTGACGCATCGCCTCATAGGTTGCCTGCAAAATATTGATTTCATCGATGCGCTTTGCATCCACGATGCCAACGCCGTAGGATACCGCTTCCTTTAAAATCTGCTCATAAAGCTGCTCGCGTTTTTTCTCCGAAACCTGTTTGGAATCGTTTACATAGGAAATCTTTCCGTCACGCGGCATGATTACCGCTGCAGCCACAACCGGTCCTGCAAGCGGTCCGCGGCCTGCCTCGTCGATTCCACAGTAGATTGTGCTGCCTGCAATCTCGCGCTCAAAGTCGATCATTCCCTGAACACGCTCAAGCTCAAGCTTTTCCTTTTCTAAGCGTTTCATGGTCTTTGCCGCAAGAAGCTGCACACTTTTTCTTGGGTCTGTTTCCAGACTGTGGCAGAGTGCAACTAATGCCTCTCCGCTGCAATTTTGAAGTTCCTGCGTAACCGCAGAGACTGACTTTTGTTTCCCATCCATATTCTTTATCCTTATGTTATGTTCGTATTTTATCAATCTTATCTTTCGTGTTGATTATGCCTTACTTGCTGGCTTTTCAAGAGATACCTTTCCGATGCGTCCGCTTCTAAAATCGTCCGTAATCTGCGCTGATACCTTATCAAAATCCGCCTCTGCGCCTCTCTTTAAACAGCCTCTCTGTCTGGCAATGTTCTCCATCCACAGCACAATCACATTGTCGCGCTCATCCTCTGTCTGCGGCAGAGCACCATAGCGTGCCTCAAACAGCTCCTTATAATTCTCATTTCCATAAGAAAGCAGATGATACGCAATCTCCTGCAAATTTAATACCTCATCGCTAATAGAGCCAACACAGGCAAGCTTCATACCAATCGCCTCATCGTCAAACTTCGGCCACAAAATACCTGGTGTATCCAAAAGTTCTAGCTGCTTGTCAATCTTAATCCACTGGTTTCCGCGGGTGACACCTGGCTTATTTCCAGTTTTCGCTGCGGTCTTTCCTGCCAGTGAATTGATAAATGTAGACTTTCCAACATTTGGAATTCCAACTACCATCGCACGGATCGGACGATTTAAAATGCCCTTACGACGATCGCGCTCAATCTTTTCCTGACAGGCAATCTTCACACCGTCAATGACAGCTTTCTTGAAATTGGTCTTTCTTGCATCCAGACGAATTGGCGTGATGCCCT
>CAVCXB010000160.1:0-7050 GCA_963605535.1 Wujia chipingensis | reverse complement strand
CCCTGAATCGTGTCATCGGTGTGCTTTTGGTGCTCCCAGCCACTGTAGCGGCTTCCATCGTAGCTGATAGTAAAACGATAATTATTCATGAAAAAACTCCTATAAAAAACTCCTATTTGGCATCAGGTCAGCTCCCATAATATAAATGGAACTGACCTGATTTTTGTTAAGGAACGATATTTGATTACGAATTATTAAGTATTGATTGAGAACGATTAACTTTTATTTATTTTTCTGTTCTTTATCCAGATTGCTCTGTGCAGTTGCCAGCATCAGCTTGATACGGTTGAGCTGATTAACCTCAGAAGCCCCTGGATCATAGTCAACGGCGATGATATTGGACTTTGGATGCTGATGACGGATCTCCTTGATAACACCCTTTCCGACAATGTGGTTTGGCAGACAGCCAAATGGCTGCGTGCAGACAACGTTATTGACACCGCTGTTGATCAACTCCATGATCTCGCCGGTAAGAAACCACCCCTCACCTGTCTGATTTCCAAGAGAAACAAGCGGATCGGCATATTTTGCCAGATCGTGAATGTCAGCCGGCGGCGTAAAGTGCTTACTCTGCGAGAAGGCCTTGCGCGCTGCTTTTCTCATATATTCGAGTGCGGTGATACCGACATTGCACATTTTTGCAGTTGCACTGCTGGTACCCAGTTTTTCTGCCTTGAAATTGCTGTTGTAGAAGCAATACAAGAAGAAGTCCAGCATATCCGGCATAACGGCCTCAGCACCCTCGCGCTCAAGAAGCTCAACGAGGTGATTGTTTGCCTGCGGAAGGAATTTAACCAGGATCTCGCCGACGATTCCGACTCTCGGAATGACCTTATCTTCATAGATCGGAATGTTGTCGAAGTCACGAATCATATCCTTGATGATACGGTTGAATCGTGTCATGCTCGGAGCGCGCTTCAAGTCGTTGTTGCAGATGCGTTTCCATTTCTCATGCATTGCATTGACGGAGCCCGGAACCTTCTCATATGGGCGCATACGGTAAACGGTACGCATGAAAATATCGCCGTAGATAACGGCCTGTACCGCGCGGATTGCAAGCGCAGGTGTGTAAGTCATACCCGGGTTTGATTCAAGCTTGCTTAGGTTTAGGGAGATGACAGGAACCTGTGCCATTCCTGCCTTCTCAAGCGCACGGCGGATAAATCCAACGTAGTTGCTTGCACGGCAGCCACCGCCAGTCTGTGTCATAAAGACTGCAACATGGTCAAGGTCATAACGGCCGGACAGCAATGCATCCATGATCTGACCGACAACGATCAGAGACGGATAGCAGGCATCATTATTTACATATTTCAGACCAACATCGACAGCAGTACGGCTCTCTTTGAGAACTTCAACGTTGTAGCCGGAGCTCTTGATCGCGGTCTCAAGCAGATCAAAGTGAATCGGACTCATCTGCGGACAAAGAATCGTATAATTCTTCTTCATTTCCTTTGTGAAGAGTACGCGGTTGTAGGCAGAAGAAACTACATGACGCTCGATATGCTTTTGCTCGCGAACGCGGATCGCGGAGAGCAGGGAACGGATACGGATGCGGGCTGCACCAAGGTTATTGACCTCATCAATCTTGAGGACGGTGTAGATCTTGCCGGATCCGGTTAAAATATCGTTGACCTGATCGGTTGTCACCGCATCAAGACCACAGCCGAAAGAGTTTAACTGAATCAGATCCAGATTGTCCTGCGTGCGTACAAACTGAGCAGCGGCATACAGTCTGGAGTGGTACATCCACTGATTGAGAACGATCAGACGACCATCCATCTTTGCCAGATGGGAGATGGAATCCTCGGTCAAAACAGCGATTCCGTAGGAAGTAATCAGCTCCGGAATACCGTGGTTGATCTCTGGATCAACGTGATACGGACGACCAGCTAACACGATACCGCGCTTTCCAGTCTGCTTTAAGTATTCCAGTGTCTCCTCACCCTTCTTCTGGATATCTTTGCGGCAATTTTGCATTTCTTCCCAACCGGCGTGAGCGGCATCGCGAATTTCAGCCTCCGGAATGCCCAGCTTTCCAAATTCTTCAACGAGACGCTTTGTCATGACTTCCTCATTGGTGAGAGCGAGGAATGGATTCATGAAAACAACATCTGGGTTTCGAAGCTCCTCGACGTTGTTTTTGATGTTCTCCGCATAGGAGGTAACGATTGGGCAGTTGTAGTGGTTCTGCGCATCCTCAAATTCCACGCGTTCATACGGGATACATGGATAGAAGATAAAGTGTACGTTGTTGCGAAGCAGCCATGTCACATGACCGTGCGCCAGCTTTGCCGGGTAGCACTCGGACTCACTCGGAATGGACTCGATACCCATTTCATAGATGGAACGGTTGGAATCCGGAGAGAGGACGACGCGATAGCCAAGCTTCTTAAAGAAGACAGCCCACAGTGGGAAGTTCTCGTACATGTTTAATACGCGAGCAATGCCGACAGTACCGCGCTTTGCATCCTTTTCCTCAAGTGGCTCATAATCGAAAATACGGTGATACTTATAGTCAAACAGGTTCGGAATGTTTTCCTTATTCTTTTCCTTGCCCAGACCGCGCTCACAGCGGTTTCCGAATATGTAATGACTGCCGTTGCTGAAACGGTTGATTGTCAGCAGACAGTGGTTGGTACAGCCCTGGCAGCGTGTCAGACGTGTCGTATATTTCAAGGACAGAATGTCATTCATGGACAGCATCGTTGTCTTTGGTTCCTTGTGCGTCTGATAATATTCTCTTGCGACGAGCGCGGCACCGAAAGCACCCATGATTCCGGCGATATCCGGACGGACAGCCTCGCAGCCTGCGATCTTTTCAAAGCTTCTCAAAACAGCATCATTGTAGAAGGTACCACCCTGTACAACGACATGCTTTCCAAGATCGGAAGCATCATTGATCTTGATAACCTTAAACAGTGCGTTCTTGATAACAGAGTAAGCAAGTCCGGCGGAGATATCGGCAACGGTAGCGCCTTCCTTCTGCGCCTGCTTTACGTTTGAATTCATAAATACGGTACAGCGTGTACCAAGGTCGGTCGGATTTTTGGCAAACAGCGCCGCCTTTGCGAAATCGACAACGGTGTAATTTAAGGATTTTGCGAAGGTCTCGATGAAGGAACCACAGCCAGAAGAACATGCCTCGTTTAACTGAACGCTGTCAACAGTGCGGTTTTTGATCTTAATGCACTTCATATCCTGTCCGCCGATATCAAGAATACAATCGACATCCGGCTGGAAGAAGGCAGCCGCATAGTAGTGAGCAACGGTCTCAACCTCGCCCAGATCAAGCTGCAATGCGGCCTTAATCAGCGCCTCGCCGTATCCAGTAGAACATCCGTAAGCGATTTCGACATCCTCTGGCATCTGCTCATAAATTTCACGGATGGCGCGCACGGTGGTAGAAAGCGGGCTTCCGTTGTTATTACTATAGAAGGAATACAAAAGAGAGCCGTCCTCAGCGACAAGAGCAACCTTTGTCGTAGTGGAACCGGCATCCACACCGAAGAAGCACTTGCCGTGGTAATCGCGAAGACTGCCTTTTTTTACTGTATGCTGCTTATGGCGTTCGGTGAAGACCGTATACTCCTCTTCAGAGGCAAACAGCGGATCCATACGCTTGATCTCGAAATTCATCTTGATGCCCTTTGTCAGGCGGTCAATCATCTGGGTGATCGGCGTAACGGCGGCGTCTGCCTTTACATTCATGGCAGCACCGATGGCAGCAAACAGATGAGAGTGCTCCGGTGCAATGATATGCTCATCGGTCAGATGAAGCGTGCGGATAAATGCCTCTTTTAACTGGTCTAAGAAGTGAAGCGGGCCGCCGAGAAATGCGACATTTCCACGGATCGGCTTACCACAGGCAAGACCGGAGATCGTCTGGTTGACAACTGCCTGAAAAATAGATGCTGCAAGGTCTTCCTTTGCGGCACCTTCATTGATTAACGGCTGAATATCCGTCTTTGCGAATACGCCGCAGCGAGCAGCAATCGGGTAAATTTCATGATAATTTTTGGCAAGTTCATTTAAGCCTGCCGCATCGGTCTGAAGAAGAGAAGCCATCTGGTCGATAAAAGAACCGGTACCGCCGGCACAGATGCCGTTCATACGCTGATCCACACCGCCTGTAAAGTAGATGATTTTCGCATCCTCACCGCCGAGCTCGATTGCAACATCGGTCTGCGGTGCGTAATCCTTTAAGCTGGTAGCAACAGCGACAACCTCCTGTACAAATGGAATATCCAAATGTTTTGCAAGCGTCAGACCGCCGGAGCCGGTGATCGAGGAAGCCAGATCCATTGAACCTAATTTGTCATATGCCTTTGATAAAAGCTCAGCGAGCGTTTCCTGAATATTGGCAAAGTGGCGCTGATAATCGGAAAACAAAAGATTATTTTCGTTGTCAAGGATGGCAACCTTGACAGTCGTAGAACCGATATCAATGCCGAGTCGATTATATGTTTTTGTTGATGTACCCATTAAAACCTCCTTCGTGAATACTCATTGTAGAAAGCGATAAAATAATATATGGAAAATCCATTAATTAATAATGAAGTGAGAATGTAATAAAACCTAAAATACAGATGAATTATAGCGGTTTTCGCGGGAAAAAGCAAGGTACTAATAAAAATGTAAGAGTTATTTTATATTTAGTTTGACAAACAAACGTGGGAAAACTATAATAGAAGCATGTGTGGAAAAGAAAAGAAATAAGACTATCCGGCCGGGGGAAGTCGGGCAAGAAAGGATAATCGGTCATTTATGAAGTTGTTAAACAAATTGGAACGTAAATTCGGACGATATGCGATTCCGAATCTGATGCTTTACATTATTATTCTGAATGCAGCAGGGCTGTTCTTAAACATTATGTATCCGCAGTCAAGGGCATATCTGTGTTGGTCCACAAACGCCATTCTCCATGGGCAGATCTGGAGAATCGTTTCCTTTATTCTGGTGCCGTACACGACAAGCCCCGTTAATTTCCTGATTTTTGCATTTTTGTATTATTCGATTTCTCAGACACTTGAGCGTGTATGGGGCTCCTTCCGTATGGATATGTACATCATTACGGGGCTGCTTGGAACAATTGTGGCAGCATTTTTGGTGTACTTTTTGTTCGGTGTGGAGATGGGCACACAGGTTAGCATCTCTTACTTAAGCAATTCCTTATTTTTAGCGCTGGCAGCGACCTTCCCGGATGTGCAGTTTTTGCTGTTTTTCATTATTCCGGTCAAAGCAAAGTGGATGGCGCTTTTGAGTGCAGTGATGTACCTCTATGATCTGATGCAGGTTGTAAACTATGCCGGCTGGATGCCGCTTGGCTTTGCAATGCTGATCATGATTGTATTTTCCCTTATAAATTTTATCCTTTATTTCCTCGGCACAAGAGATCTTCAGCGGATCAACCCCAAAGAGGTACATCGAAGAAGAGAGTTTCACAAGAAAATGGGGGAGAGGGAACAAAGCGGCAGGCCAATGCATAAGTGCACTGTCTGCGGACGAACAGACAAGGATTTTCCAGATCTGGAATTCCGTTATTGTTCCAAGTGTGACGGCGCTTACGAGTATTGCAGCGAGCATCTTTATACGCATAAGCACATTGTTGCGCATTCGTATGAGAAACAGTGATTCGCTCCGCTTGTAAGTAAATGTGCAAAGTAATCATGCAGGTGTTCGGATTTTTGATTTTGAATTTTGAATGGCTGTAAATAATCGAATGGAGAAGAAAACGAGTATGAAGAGAACAAAAATTGTTTGTACCATGGGCCCAAAGACAGAGAATGTCGAACTTTTGAAGGAAATGATCAAGAGCGGCATGAATGTTGCCCGTTTTAACTTTTCTCATGGAAGCCATGAGGAGCATGCAGGTCGTATGGCACTGATCGAGGAGGCTAGAAAGGCTGTTAATATCCCGGTTGCTACCATGCTTGATACCAAGGGACCGGAGATCCGTACCGGAAGCGTACCGGGCGACAAGAAGGTAACATTGACAGAGGGACAGAAATTTGATCTGACAACTGACCAGAGTGTAGAGACGACAACAGAGAGCGCATCGATCACCTATGAGGGTCTGGTAGCGGATGCAGAGATCGGATGCCGCATTTTGATTGATGACGGTCTGATCGAGTTAAAGGTTGCTTCTAAGGAAGAAGGTGTTCTTCACTGTACAGTTGTAAACGGCGGTGAGTTAGGTTCCAAGAAGGGTGTAAACGTACCGAATGTAAAGATTAACCTTCCGGGAATCACCGAGAAGGATAAGAAGGACATTCTGTTTGGTATTGATCAGGGATTTGATTTCATCGCTGCATCTTTCGTAAGAAATGCTGCATGTATCGAGGAAATCCGCGACATCTTAAACATCCATGGAAGCAAGATGCGTATTATCGCAAAGATCGAAAGTGCAGAAGGTATCGAGAATATCGACGAGATCTTACAGGCATCCGATGGTATCATGGTCGCAAGAGGTGATATGGGTGTTGAGATTCCAGCAGAGGAAGTTCCGCATATCCAGAAGACCATCATTCAGAAGTGTAATGAGGCACAGAAGCCGGTTATCACTGCTACTCAGATGCTGGATTCCATGATTCGTAACCCGCGCCCGACAAGAGCAGAGGTTACGGACGTTGCGAATGCAATCTATGATGGTACCGATGCCGTTATGCTTTCCGGTGAGACAGCAGCAGGACGTTATCCGCTTGAGGCAGTTCGTATGATGGCAAAGATAGCAGAGTCCTCCGAGCCATATCTGGATTATCGTACTTATAATCGCAAGGATGTTAAGCGTTTTGATCATGTGATCTCAAATGCACTCAGCAGTGCGACTGTTCGTACCGCAGAGATTCTGGATGCAAAGGCAATTATCGTTCCGACTATGCATGGATTTACAGCAAATCTTCTGTCCCATTGGAGACCGAAATGCCGCATCATCGGCATGTCACCGAACTGGGATGTCCTTCGCAAGATGCAGTTAAACTGGGGCGTAACTCCTGTGAAAGCAATGCGTGAGACGGATACGGATGAGCTGATCGAGCATTCCGTAGAGAC
>CAVCXB010000159.1:0-7053 GCA_963605535.1 Wujia chipingensis | reverse complement strand
CCCCCTATCAGGGCGTTATATTATCAATACAGTTTTTCCACCTATTTCCCGACAAAAAATTGGCCGCTTTCGGCCAGCTCCGACACCCCTCTGAGCACCCCTGTCAGCCCCCTATCAGGGCGTTATATTATCAATGAATTTTTTGAACTTTTTCCAGACAAAAAAATCGGTCGCTTTTCGACCGTATTTGCTTGTCCTTATTTTACAGTAACGGCACGAGGGTGTCAATACACGACCCCAACCAAAAGACCAGAGTTATTAAGCCGAAAGGCTTTACAACTCTGGTCTTTGCTTTACACTAACAGCAGGTTCTTCCGAAGATAGGAAAAATGAGCGTACTCAGCCGATCAAAAGACCGGATTCACTTTATCTTGCCCTGCTTCTGCGGCTCTTTGCCGTTCTTTTCGAGCGCAGTATTCTTCTTTTCCTGCTTGGTTATAGCGATAGTGTTTAGAAACTCCTGTCCCGCTTCGGCGCACATCGCACGGAATACCCCGCTGTTGCCGAGGCTAAGCAACTCCTTGATGTTGTAGTAGATAAAACACCCTTGGAACACTCGATCAAAGGCATCGCTGTCGGCGATGAGGTCGGCAAGCTGATTCGCCTTTCCTGCGTTGACAATCTGCGTGACGGGCACCTGCACGGCGGCCTTGGGGCTTTGCTTCTGCTTTTTCTGCTCCGCGCTCACCAGCTCCGACACCGCGCGGAGGGCAGTATTTTTCCGAACAGCCTCAAGTATCATGTCCTTATGCTCCTGTGTCACCTTCGCTCCGGTGGGTGTCCTACCCCCATTGTCTATCGCCCTCATGAACATGTTAAAAAAGACATCGTTTCCACTGATTTCCTGCTCTATCTTCTTCTTCGCGGCGGCACTGTCCTTGGAGGCGCCGGCAAGGCCTTGCGTCAGCGTGCCGAAGGCCTTGTCGGCATCTTTGTTCTTCGCGATAGGAGCCTGCGCCTGCAGCTTCGGCTCTGCTTTGACTTCGTTCTTCGAAGCATTAACGCTCTGCTCTTTTTTGACTTCGGGCTTCTTCTGTTTCTCCAGCTCCAGTTCTTTTTTGAACTCCGCAAGGAATTGCGTTCCTGCCTTCAAGCACATATTGCGCTCCATGATCTTCGAAGGGTTCTTCCAATGGTCCTTCGGAGAACCCTTCAAGTTGCTCGGTATATTCTCGAAGAACTTCTTAGCGGTGCCGAAATTCGTGAGCACTTGTTTAAGTTGAGAGTTAAACGGTTTGCTATTGATGATCTTATCGACAAGAACGTTCATTTTTCCCTTGTTGACAAGCTGGGTAACCAGGGGCTCTGTATTCGGCTCATCCTGCTCACTGGAGATCAGCTCTCTGATGACATAGCCCGCAAGGGCTTTTCGAGTCAAATCACTGAGGCTATATGCCTTCTTCGTCGCCATGAATTCACGTACTTGCATTCTGGCATATATTTCCGCATCCGCCCAAGCGTCATCGTAGTCTGGCTCGCCGTTGTCGGGTTCGTTGTCATTTTCATTCTTCTGAGCATCAACGGGCTCTGCTTTGACTTCGTCCTTCGGCGGCTCGNNNTTCTCTTCCTGCTTCAGCGGTTCGTTGTCATTTTCATTCTTCTGAGCATCAACGATCGGCTCTGCTTTGACTTCTGGCTTCTTCTCGGGGTTCAGTCTAGCCGCCAGAGCAGCTTCCTTGAATGCATTCGGTTTCGCTAATTCGCGCATGAAATCATCGTGTGCATTGAAAACTCCTACTTCAGCACTGAAATCTACTTGCATAACCTCAAAAATCTTATCATCCTCAGTGAATGCATTATAGAAGCTCTGTTCTGCGGTATACAGTGCCTGGAAATTATTCTCCGTCAGGCTATTGTGGACTCCCTTCAAGCAGTTGATATAATTGTTTCCCAACGAAATGAATTTCTCTTTTCTTTCCTCATCCAGCTCCTTATAGATGCGGAACTTATCCAACCACTTCTGTATTTGCTCAATACTGCCCTTCTCCATCAGCTCGTTATAGAGCTTTTCTCCGTCGATCTCAACCTGCGGATCGTTACCGTTGATATTTTCGCCCTGCGGCGGCTGATTGTTCTCAACCTGCGGATCGTTACCGTTGAAAATGTTGTTATCGACCGGCTGGTGCACATTCTCGTTGATATTTTCGCCCTGCGGCGGCTGGTTGTTCTCAGCCTGCTGCTGCCGTGCGCTTACCGTCTTGATATGCTTGTCGCAGTAGTCGAGCTGCGCCAGCTTTTTATTCGCAAACGCCATCACATCCTTCGCAAACTTGATACGCGCTTTCTCATACTTGGTGCCGTTGTGATACGTCTGCTTGCGGATGAGATACGCATCCGTCATGTTCTTCAAACGAGTAAACGCGATATTGGCAGCCTTGATATCCTCCGTTGAGGGATTGTCGATAAGCGTAATATTTTGTAGTGCCTCAAGCGCGCCTCTCATGTTCTCAAATTCATCAGAGGTATGACTTTCACGGCTCCAGCCTGCACAGCGGTCCAGCAGTCCCTGTACGCGCTCACTCATGTCGGTGCTGACAAGACGGCCCGGCCTATCACAAACCTTGACGCCTACCATCTCGTTGGCAGTCGTTGGAGTAAATTCAAGGATTACGACCTTGTCAGTATTTTTCAAGTTGTGTACGCTGATGCCCTGCAACCGGTCAACCTCGCTATACAAATTCACTTCGTATTTTTTCAGGATATTTTCGTAAATTTCAGCTGCTCTCGCCTCATAAATCGTTTTTTCCCCCATAACCGAGTAGGCAAGGACATCCTTTTCCCTTTTCTTCATTTCGTTTACAGGAACCTCGGGGGTAGGCATAGTGCTGCGGTAGTGCTTATAAGGGTCGATGATCGCAAAGTAGGGATTGGCTGTCAAATTGGCCACATTCCCAATGCCAACATAGGGATATATCTTTGATACCCAATCGGTATTTACCTTTGCCTGTTCCTCCTGGCTAAGATTAAAGCCACCTATCTGCTTCAGAATCTGAAACATCATTACTGCTTCCGAGCCCAGCAATACAGCATCGTGCCGAAGTATTTCAAATGCTTTCTCCAGGCGTTTGTTTTCATCGATCCCAGCAAAGATTTCGTTGGAAAAATCGCCGCTCGCAATCGCGTTCACTGCAATTTTGTAGTTATCAAGAGGAGTATGGTCTACTATCTTCCTGACCTCTCCGTAAATAAAGTCTCCGGCGCTGTTGCGGTCTTTAGCCGCCGCCGCAAACGCGTTGGATTCTTCCGCCGCACCTAGGTTTTTCCAGTTAATCGGATCTTTCTTGCGAAGGTAGTAGGTTACGCGCCAGTCAGCATACTGCTGCTCTGTCATCTGCTTATTTCCGAGCGCAGCCAGCGCTACAATGGATTCGTTATACTCAAGACTTTCTGGTGAGCCGTCAGTCTTCATAAGCTTGTTCATCCATCTATGTGTATCAATATTCTTGGCGTTGCCGTTTCTATCAGTCAGGCCGAGACGAATGGCTGCGTTGCGCCATTCCAGATCCTGCCGCACACTTCGTTCTACGCTCTTCATGAGCTCTTTGCGGCAGACCTTCGAGTAATCGTAACGGCTCATGCCATTGATGGTATCACTGTCAGGCTTGATCTGCAAATAGTCATCGGGGTTTTCCTGGCGCTTGCGGAAGCTCTCGAACGAAGCATTCATGTTATTCGGGTTGGACGGCCCGTTCGCCACGATCTTCCGCTCAACTGCTGCAAGTGCTGCCTGCATCTTCGCCGGACTTAAGTCAACGGCCTTTTTCTTTCCGCCTGTCAGCTGCTTCATCAAAAGCTGATAGTAAATATCAAATACATGTGGCATACCGTTTATTCCCCTTTATGTTAAAATTCCGCATATTCTGCAAGGCTGAACCAAACCTCTGTATAGCGGCATCTGCGGCGCAGCGCCTGCAAATTCTTTCATTTATAATACACCCAGCCGCACTGTTTTGTCCCGCTTTTTTGCGAAAAATAGACAGCAGTGCGAAATCTCGACACAGCGTACTGTTTTAGGCGGTCGCAACAGTGTCTGCTGCAGCTTGTGTTGGGCGTGTTCGGTCTCTGCTGTATCGGTTTATACATTTACGATTCGTGAATGTATAAACCGATAACTTTATTATCAACCTATGTAATCAGGTATTGACTTCCTGTGCGCTAAGAGGTACTATGATAATATAATTTCATTATTATTTTTGAATATATAGGGTGTGCGAACCCGAGAAACCTACTGCCCGAAGTAGCCTTTGCGAATGGGTGTTGGGATCTCATGCAACCATGTCGAGTAATCTTTGTGAAAAGCATGGAAGCAACCGAATTAACGGAAAAATCGCAGGCACAAGTGAAAAATCACCGTATAACGTGCGCAGGGGAGCCGTAAAAGACCCTGTGAGATAGAGTCCCAGCTCTATCTTGCTTGTACAGAAATGCAGGCGAGATCTAATAAAATGGGCCGGTTAAACTCACCGGAAAACCGAACAGTTTCATCGTGCATAAGATGTCAAGAGTGCCTGGTCGTACATAAGACCTCCTCAATCGAGGATAAAAAAGAGTGTAGCTTGACGGTGCCAACCGTTAGGCGGCCTTTGCTTAAACAGGGCTTTGACCCTCCAATAAATCAATTTTCAGGTGTGGAATACGATTCACGCCTGTTTGTTATACCAAAAATCGAAAGAGGTGCTTGTGATGGGCCATAAGAAAAAGGGCTGCCGCACGCGCCGCAGTCTGCATCAGCAAGCATATGATCGGTTACAATCCATGCAGACATGGGGCGATAGCAAGCGCGAGGATAAGACATCAGACCCGGCAGCTGTACGCGACAAAATTTATAGTTTTTCGAGCTATAAGACGTATTTTCAGCAGATAAAGCAGTTCTTGCGATGGGTAAAGGAGCACCATCCCGAAACGCAAAATCTGAAAGAGGCTCGGCAATATAGGCTGGACTGGCTGCAAAAACAGGTTGATGCGGGGGCGTCTTCGTGGACGATAAGCACGGCATCAGCAGCTCTCAATAAGCTGTACGGCATTCATCCCGAAGATCCCGATTATTTCACCCCTCCTAAGCGGCGAAAAGCCGATATTGTCCGCAGTAGAGGGCCGAAAGTCAGAGATAAGCACTTTTCAGAAGAGAAGAATGCTCAACTGGTGAATTTCTGTCGTGGTGTTGGACCTCGTATAAACGTCCTCAAGAAGCTGCAAAGCAATGATTTATATACTCGAGAGCAGGCCGAGGCGACCTTGGCAGCTGCCAATGCCAAGGATGATAAAGCAACCATCAAGGCCCTTACCGAAGCATTGAAGCTGTATCCTGATCAAGATTATTTTGTCCGCCATTACCGAGATAAGAACGGTAAAACGCGCTTTGCTCCAATCGTCGGTCCGCATAAGGCCGAAATCATCGAACGCTTTCATACCACGCCGCCGGGCAAAAAAGTATGGGAATACGTCAACACAAACGCCGATATACATTCGTATCGTGCAGATTATGCAACGTATCTGTACAAATTGATTGCAAGACCGATTAAAAATCTGCATTATCGCAACAAAATTCTTTGTTCAGACGGAAAGTATCGCAGCGAAATCTATGTGTGCCGCGGCGTGGATCGCGGTAAAAAACTGGACAGGCGTGCGATTCATCTTATCAGCGTTGCCTTGGGCCACGGGCGCGAAGATACAGCCATTGCAAACTACATTCGAAACCTGTGAGGGATGAAAAATGCCGCTATACTTCAAAAAAGGCAGCTTTGGCCGTATGGTCGAAACTGCAGATACTGACCAGGAAGCCATAGAGGTTCGCATGGATCGTGATGAATGGACGGATTGGTGTACTCAATTAGATCAAACTAAAGTATCTCTAAGACGCACCCAACATTCCGTGCAGAATCTTACACGGGAGCAAGAAGAATCTAAACGTCGGATTGATGATCTCAATCAGCAACTCCGGAAAGTACAAGCCGACTACGCCCAGCTTGTACAGGATATGGAACAGTCAAACAAAGATAAAGACGCAGCGATTGCTGCGTTAGACTTACAAAAGAAGTTAAATAAAGGACTTCTGAGAATCGTAAAAGAACGTTCTAATGCCGCTCGCGGAATTGTTCCTAAAAAAGCGAATAATGGATATATTGTCCTGTATTGCAATCAATATACTTACCGTTATACAATTAAACGCACCTTTGAGGAATGGCGAAAATACAATCCGAGCGCAAACAGACATAATTTTCAGCGTGTTGTGCATCGTGAAGCGAAAGTATGGCATAGTGCGATCCAAACGCCGTATCCCACAACATTGCCATTTGACAGCACACAAAATCAGTTTTTTGAGGATTCTCACGAGATAATGCGTGATTTAGGCATTACCACATGCGTCGCAGCTGCTCAAAACGGATCTTATGATCTTGTAAAAAAAGATAAATGCGGCCTCTACAAGTGGGCTTTCCGTTCCAATATGAAGTCTGGGCTGTGGGAGATTGACTGGTATACGACCGGCCCATTGACCGTGCCGCCGGAGTATTTTCCTCCGCAAAAGAAAGCGAAAAAATAACAGCAGCGCAAATATGACTGACCCCAGAAACATGTGTTTCTGGGGTCAGTCTGTCGATAAAGTTTATTTTTCAAGTATAGGCAGGCTATATATGATTATCCTTGACACTCCTCACGGATAAATTCGGGGATGCCCAGTTCGTTGACCGCCGCCTGCACCGTGCGAGGTCTCACATGGTCTCCCCTTCGATAATCTACTCCTCATAGCCTTTATTTCCGGAAGAACCGGCTAAACCATCTCTGGCTTTTCGGCGCTGCCTCCTCCTCCGGCACGTTGGTAGCTGCACGATCTTCCCCCTCGGAAAGCTGCTGCCGGATTGTCCCAGCGTGGAGGGCCTGTGCAGCACGTGCAGTTTCCTGCGCCGCCAACAACGCAGCACTACATTCAGCCAGCCTTGCATGCAGCTCTTGAATCTGCTCATCCTTTACAGCCAGCTGCGCTTGCAACGTATCAATAGTAGTCTGTAAAACGCAAACTAAATCGCAAACTTCATGGTTTTCGGTTTGCGATTG
>CAVCXB010000158.1:0-7058 GCA_963605535.1 Wujia chipingensis | reverse complement strand
TCTACCAGATAGACCTCTCTGGCTCCTGCATTAAATGTAGCATCCTCTACTGCATTTCTCTCTACCTCAGTAATCTGGCTCGGTACACAGACGCAGATACGCGGCTTGCGGAAAGTTCTCTTTCCAATCGCCTTCTGGATAAAGTACCGAATCATTTTCTCTGTAATGGTATAATCTGCAATGACACCCTGCTTCAGCGGGCGAATTGCAGCGATATTTCCAGGGGTGCGTCCAATCATCATGCGGGCCTCTTCACCAATCGCTTTTATCTCGTTGGTATTGCGGTCATACGCTACAACGGAGGGCTCCTTTAATACGATGCCCTTCCCCTTTATATACACCAGAATACTGGCAGTTCCCAAATCAATTCCTATATCAGTTGACACGCCAAATGCCATGGTTAAAACTCCTTTCCCAAGACAGATATCCCCCGGATATATGCCTACACAGATATTATTATATACAATAACTCGAAAAAGGGAAAGTATTTTTTCCGATTTTCAAGAAAAATACTTCTTACGAATTCTTTAAGATGCCATTTCAATGGTGTTTCAATGTCTATTCTCTGGTATGCTTGAGAATTCCTTTATTCTTTTTCTTGTTTATTTAGATTTCGGACAAATTTCTGTCACAATTATACGATACATTATAAGCGTACTTAAAAAGTACTTCAAGTCGATTCCCCATCACTTGAAAGCTTTTTCATACTCATACCCGGTGCCGCAAGGCACCGGGCCCCCCTCAGAAGATAAGGAACTGGTGAGTGTTCCTATACGGGGTCCGGCATTTCGTCTGATTTGTCGGGCCTTTTCTAATGCATTTTTTTATTTTGTGCTTTCTTTTGCACTGCATGCATCCAGAACAACGCGTGCTTTTCTCACCTTTTCCTCATCGGTCTGCCAGATCATATACTCACTCATTCCCGGAAGTCCCATGTTTACTCTGGTATTGCGATACTGCATTGCACTCTCTAACTCTTTCTTTGCAGAAAGATGAAACTGGCGAATGCCTCTCTCATACAGCGGCTCAATCACTGCATCAGACACACCAGCGCCTGCTAAAATATGAATGCGTCCCTGCGCCTTTGCTGCAAGTTTTTCAAGACAATCGGCTCCCGCCAAAGCAGATGGCTCCTGACCAGAGGTAAGAAGCGTGTCCACGCCAAGGCGAATCAGATCTTCCAGCGCTGCTTCTGGAGCTTTACACATATCAAATACACGATGGCAGGTCACTTTGCAACTTCCTGCTGCCTTCACACACTGCTCCATAAATTCCAGATCAAAATTTCCATCCGAGCAAAGTGCACCAATGACAACGCCCTGCGCACCCTCCTCGCGAAATGCCTGAATTTGCTCAAGAATCAATTCCTTCTCATACTTGCTGTAACAGAAATCGCCAAATCGTGGACGAATCAAAATACGCGCTGGAATGCCCGTCTCATTTTGAATGATACGATACAACTTTGTATCTGGCGTTGTTCCACCGATGATTAAATTACTGCACAGCTCGATGCGATCTGCACCTCCCTTTTTTGCTGCAATCGCGGATTCTACGCTGTCGGTACATACTTCGAGGACTGTTTTTTCTTTCCCTGCCATGTTTTTTCCCTTTCCTTGGTATTTTTATATACTTTATACACTATAGTTTCTTTATTATAGCATCTTTATTTTAAACTTTCATATCTTTTTTGTCCACGCATACATTGTAAAAACAGATCATTTTGAGGTTTGCATGAGAGATTACATAGAGGAACGCGCCATTAACATTGCCCACTACATCGTTGACAACAGCGCCACGGTGCGCCAGACCGCCCGTCAATTCGGTGTCAGCAAGTCCACGGTCCACAAGGATGTGACCCAACGCCTGATACAAATAAATCCGCGCCTGGCTTTTCAGACACGGATTATTCTTGATATCAATAAATCAGAGCGGCATATCCGCGGTGGTTTGGCGACACGTGAAAAGTATCGCCACCACGCAGAGGATGTCACTTTTTCTTCGAGTACTCACGCTCCATGCGGTAATACTGAATGTTCTGATACTCATTCAAAAGGTTCTGAATATTCTCCGGCGCATCGTCATACTCCACCAGCTCGCCGTCTGCATTCTTATAGCCGACTGCATTCATCATCGGAATCTCGCCCTGCCACAGATGTTTGCGGAAAGTCTGATATTCATCGAGCTGAAGTCCGGCGGTCTCAAACAGCAAAATATTCAGGTAATTCAGGCTGATCTCAACATTTGTCTGTTCTTCGATGTCATAATTTGCCCAGATGAAGAACGGTGTCTTCTGGCGCTGCTGCTGTTGCTCGTAGGTCTGATTGTCAAAATCAAGGCCATATTCCTTGTAGATCGGGCGAACAACATAATCGTTTGGCTGATGATCGCCAAAGAATACGACAATCGTTTTGCGGTCAGACTGGGACAACTCGCTTAAAAGCTCTGCCACATCCTGATCGGTCTCGTACATCAAAGACAAATATTTGTTCAAATATTTATTGGACAGCGTATTCTGAAATTTTGCTGTAATCTGCGGATCAAAGTTATCAAAATCACCGCCGTAGTTGCTGTGGTTCTGCATCGTGACATTGAACATGAAGAACGGTCCATCTGTATTGTCACGCCACTCGAGGATGCTCTTGAAATCGGCCTCATCAGAAACATAATTACGCAGCTTATCCTCAAACGGGAAGCTTCCCTGGAAGAAACGGAAATCAAATCCCATTAAATCATAAATGAACTCACGATTCCATCCCTTTGCACGATACGGATGGGTACCGTATGTGGTATAGCCGTAATCATTTAACTGGGTGACAATTGAGCTGACACCATCGCGGATGTACTGCAAATACGGTACGGAACCGTTCGGGAAGAATGCCATGGAGTTTCCAGTCAAAAACTCGAACTCGGAGTTTGCGGTGTTTCCGCCCAATACGGATACACAAGTGTAACCACTAATGGTATTGGCTACCTCTCCATTTAAAATGCTGTGGACAAATGGCATGTAGTCTTTGTTTGTCTCAAACTCGCCAAGCACTGCCGGGTCGGAAAAGGTCTCATCCATGATCGCAATAATATCCGGCAGTTCCTCCGGTGTCTCGACCTCTTCAACCTCCTGCTCATTTAACAGCGAAAGTGCATACTCATCGGAATAATTGCCTGGCTCCTCAATCTGAAGAAAATGGATATCCAGAATGAATGAAACAAAGAAGCCATCCTTGCTGTGCATATATTTGGCATTGAATAAGGTATCGTTTAATCCGGTATTTCGCTCTAAGTTATCCTGCCATAAGTAGGAAACATAAAAATAAGCCGGAACGCACATTGCAACTGTCAGAATCGGGCGCAGAATCTTTTTGTTTATGCGAAGATTGGTGCGCACGCCAACGATTAACATTAGTAAAAACATTGCGATGTGCTCTGCGAGCGCCCAGTCTACGGAAAAGACATAGTTATCAGCTACGCTCATTGCGGTCTCGAGGGAATAAATATCCCACGGCACAATCGGGTTGGAACGAAACAGAACAACGAAATAGTTGCCAACACCGATCGCCGCGATTAACGATACACAGATTCCCATGGAAATGCTGGTTCGTCCGGCAATAAAAAATACAAACAGAAACAGCCAATAATAAAAGGCAATATTAAGCTGCTTTGCCAGATCGATCATGGTACTCATCTGGTGTGTCAATGTCTCAAATGTATAAAAGCAGCCCAACGGGATCACCAGCGCAAATAATGCGCGGATTATTGGATGCACAGGCATATCAATCAGATAAATTGCAAGTGTCAGCACACAAAGTCCTGCAAGAATCGCAAGGTCTTTTGCAGAAAATTCGCTGTAATACCAGGCCATACCGATGAGAACTGCAAAGCATACAAGTAAGATCGCAGCCTTGATCAAACGCGGTTTTGTCTTGCCGATATGTACCTCCTGCCGCCAGGAAGCGGCCTTCTCCTTAAAACTCATTACTCTTCTTTCTCCTTCATTCTTTTTGACGAAGTATTCGCCTGTCGCCTGAATCATCACAGGCAATAAAAACACTCCATACTTTAGCACAAATGAGGCGGAATGTAAAGTGAACAATGGTCAGAAACGTGGGTACCGTGAGTAACCTGTTGCACAAAAAAATACCCCAGCTTCTGCTGGGGTACTAAAAAAGGGGGAGGGCTGCCGGTAACTCACCCGGCTTGATGTTTTTGTCTGCCTGTGGCATAAAATGCAAACCTGTTTGTTTCATCCACAGCCTCACGTTCCTGTCTGGCTGCTTCAAAAGCTTTCATCTAAGCTTTGTCTATATCATACCGGGTATTTGTGTCCAAATTTTGACCACTGCCTTAAAGAAATCTTACGAATTCTTACCAAACCCTTATTAAAAATAAATAATTTATTAAATGACAGGTTTCCTCACTTTTCTCGGTCTTTTTTCCTATGCCTCCCATTTTTTATCAACGCATTTTTATCCGATCAGTGCCACATACTCATCGATCAGCTTTGCGAAGGTTTCAAGACTGCTTCTCCAGAAGTCTGGCTTTGTCAGGTCGATGTCTGCCATCTTTGCGGTATCCTCTACGGAGCAGGTAGCAGTTGCCTTTAGCAGTGCCTTATACTTCGGAACAAAGCTTTCGCCCTCGTTCTGGAACTGAGTATACAGACCCATTGCAAACAGACCACCGAATGCATACGGGAAGTTATAATAACTTAAGCCTGAGGAATAATAATGGCCTTTGCAGGTCCACATATATGGATGAAGCTTTGTCTGGTCAAGGCCATCGCCGTATGCCTGCTTCTGTGCATCGAGCATGATTTTCTTGAGATCATCTGTCATTAAGAACTGAGACTCGCACTTGTGGAATACCGCATCCTCAAATAAAAATCTGGAGTAGATGTCACAGATAATCTGTGTAGTTCCAGACAGCAGATTTTCGAGAATCGCAAGTTTTTCCTGCGGATCATTGGACTTATGATAAGCACTCAGCATAAAATGAGTCTCATTGAATGTGGATGCAGTCTCTGCTACTGGCATGGAATAATCCTGATTTAAAATGCGATTTTCAAAGATCTGCTGATTGTGGAATGCATGACCGAGCTCATGAGCAAGTGTTACAACAGAATCGAAGGAGCCGTTAAAGTTTGTAAGGATACGGCTCTGCTTTTCGGTTGTCACATTTGCGCAGAATGCACCGCCAACTTTGCCTTCGTGCGGATAGAAATCAATCCAGCTCTCTGCAAAAGCGCGTGCCATCATATCGGACAACTCTGTTGAGAAATGACTGAAGTTTTCTACCAGTGTATCGCGTGCTGTCTCTGCGGTATAGTTGGACTTCATCTTTCCAACTGGAGCAAACATATCGTACCACGGCAGTCCACCCTCATAACCAAGATACTTTGCCTTTGCCTTTAAATACTCCCAGAATTTCGGCAAATACTCGCGCATCGCGGTAAACATAGCATCGAGTGTCTCCTGCTTCATGCAGCACTGATCAAGTGTCATGGCAAGTGGACTCTCATAGCCTCTCTTTGCGGAAAGCATAGATACCTGTCCCTTGATGTTATTTAAAGCAAATGCGATGGAATCGGCAATCTTATCGTAGCTTGCAAGCTCGGCCTCATATGCCTTCTTTCTTACTTCCTTATCCTCGCTGGTAGCCAGATTCCGGACAGCCGGAAGGGTAATGGTCTTTCCTTCGTAATCAACCTTTACAGAGGAGGTCAGATAATCAAACAGCTTGCCCCATGCGCCGCCTCCGGTGATGTCCATATGTGCGATGAGATCTTCCATCTCGTCAGAAAGCATATGGGATGCGTTCTTCTGAATCTGTGTCAGATAGTAGCTATACTCAGTCAGCAGGCTGCTCTGTGCAATTACTTCGTCCAGATTTTCAATAGAGGAAATATACTTGCAGAATGCAACTCTTGCTCCTGTCTGATTTGCCATGATACGATCAAAACGCGCACCCATATCATTTGTCTTGCTGTCGGATGTATTGACAGAACCCTTTAAAGAAATAAATTCACCCAGACGGCTCGCTAATGCTGCCATCTCCTCCTGAAGTCCAATACAAGTCTCCAGTCCTTTTACCGGGTCGAGCTTCTTTGCTGCCTCGATCTTTTCTTTCATTTCGGCAACCTTGCTCTCAAGTGTCTTCATATCCTCGTCAAACTTCGGATCTTCGTATCCATGATACAATACGTCCAATGACCATTCCTGATTCATTTTTCTTTCTTCCTTTCCGCACAAAAACCTCTCTGCAGGTAGTTTGTGATCTGCTCCTCATCCCATTTTTCAAGAGATCGAAGCCCCGCACGCCCTTCTATGTGGTGTTTCAGTTCGTGGCGCAGCACACGCGCAATCTCACGACGCATTCCTTCTTCGTCCATATAGCCGAACAGACGCATCATGCTTCCGTAATAAATCACGATCTGTTTTCCCATCTGATAACTGCGCAGATATTGGCCTGCGATATACAAGTCGTGATTCTGCGCATAGGGGCTTAGCTTGGTCTCCTCTGAGATGATCACGCCACCGTTAAGTCCCTCATAGAACTTTTCCGGTATCTTCTGTGCCTCTTCCTGCAGGATTTCCTGAAATCTGTCATACTCCATGGCAGTCTCCCTTTCTGTGCTGTCTGTGATTTCTGCATTCTTTGTAATCTCTATGATTTTTGTGATCTTTATGATCTTTCTAATCTTTCTAATCTTTCTAATCTCTATGATCTCTGTGCTTCCATCACTACAAGATTATCTTACCGCATATGTGGGAATTTCGCAAGGGATATATGCTGCCGGAAGGTTATTGGAAGTCAGTAAATTCCGTAGTGTTCACCGAATTTCTGTTTTTTCCACCCATACCACAAAAATGTGCCAAGTGTAATCACGAAAACTGCCAAGATAAATGCTGACAACATACGCGACACTTCCTTTTATTTTTGCACAACGCTTGTTACTTTTAATATATCAGACTTTTTTTATTTTGCAAGCATATTAACTTTACATTTTTCTTACGGAAAGGATGGCTTTTTCAACCATTTTGTTGTACTATTAAAGAAACGATAAA
>CAVCXB010000157.1:0-7119 GCA_963605535.1 Wujia chipingensis | reverse complement strand
TCTGCATAATGGTACTCTCCTTATCTGCTTATATCCGCTTCACTATCAGGCATTTCCCTGATGCTGCTATAAGCATACCACGAAATATGCCTGCTGTAAATAAAATAACTTTGCAAGTATTATAAATATATTGAGAAATCAGTCAAATGTATGGTACTTTTTTATAAAAATACTAGAAAGAAAATGGGAAAGAAAAAGAATCCCGAGGCGATATGCCCCAGGATTCCTGTTTGAATCATTTCTGTTTGAATCATTTGAATCATTCGAATTGTTTCTGTTTGAATCATTCGAATTGCTTCTGTTTGGATAATCAGTCTACTTTCTTTACATCAAAGGAGGATGCAACACACTCTCTTGCCTCTTCAAGTGTCTTGAAGCTTCCATCCTTTAACATCTGAACCATCAGATTGCCAAGTGCAGTTCCCTCAACCGGGCCTGCATAAACATCCTTACCAGTGAAGGTTTTAATCTTGTGATTTAAGAACATATCCTGGCAGCCACCTCCAACAACGTGGATTCTGGTGAACTTACGTCCAGACATCTCCTCAAGCTCTGCTACGGTATCCTTATAACTCTGCGCTAAGGAATTATAGATAACAACCATAACCTCGCCCATGGACTGCGGAATCTTCTGGCCAGTGCGCTCACAGTAGTAGCGTACCGCATCGGTCATGCTCTTTGGCGCTAAGAAGCTGCTGTCGTTGCAGTTTACAATGGACGGGAAGCCGTCTGCCTCCTTTGCCATTGCGATCAACTCAGGGAAGGTGTAGGTCTTTTCTGCACTATTCATCTCCTTGCGGACATTCTGTAACATCCACAAACCCATAATATTCTTTAAGTAACGGAAACGATAGTCGTAGCCACCCTCGTTAGTAAAGTTATACTTCATGCTCTTTAAACTGCACTCTGCATACTTTCTCTCGATTCCCATTAAGGACCAGGTGCCGGAGCTTAAGTAGATAAAGTCATCGTCGTTTGCCGGAACTGCTAATACAGCGGAACCAGTATCGTGTGTTGCCGGAAGGATTACCTCGGTCTGACAGCCGCACTTTTCTGCGATCTCTGGCTTTAACATACCAACACTTGTCTTTGGCATATGAAGCTTTCCAAAGATCTTTGCCGGGATACCGATGCGCTCAAGCAGCTCGTAGTCCCAATCCTTTGTCACGGCATTGACAAGTTGACCAGTAGTTGCATTGGTGTACTCATTCATCATCTTGCCGGTAAGCAGGTAGTTAAAATATTCTGGAACCATCAGATAATGCTCGGCATTCTTGATGTACTCCGGATGCTCCTGCTTGATGGCAAGAAGCTGATAGATGGAATTGTACAGCTGCTTCTGGATTCCAGTGCGCTCATACAGTTCCTCTGGGGAAATTGCAGTCTCAAGAACATCATCCATGCCATCGGTACGGCTGTCACGGTATGCGATGGTATCGCCCAGAATATTATTCTCCTTATCAAGAATAACGAAGTCAACACCCCAAGTATCAATACCCATGGATGCCGGTGCCTTCCCTGCCTTTGCACATGCTGCGATACCGTTTACGATCTCGTCAAACAGGCGATCAAACTCCCAGCACAGATGACCATCTCTTGTCACATTGCCATTTGTGAAACGGTACATCTCCTCCAGAACGATCTTTCCATTCTCAAGGTGTGCCAAAATATGTCTTCCACTTGACGCGCCAATATCTACTGCTAAGTAATATTTCATGATTCAAAAGCCTCCATTTATATTTTGTATTATAGATATGTTTATTCACCATTTATTCAAAGCTTGCTGCGATATTGCTCTGTGTCTTCGGGCGGCGTCCTCTGCGCACTGGTTTCTCCTGGGCTGGTTTCTCCTGCTTTTCCTGCACTGTTTTTTCTGGTGCTGAAGCTTCCTGTGCGATCGGTGCTGCTTCCTCTGCTGGTACAGCTGCCGTTTCTTTTCTTGCTCTTGTACTTCTTGTGCTTCTGGTCATTGGCTTTCTGACCGGCTTTGCAGGCTTTTCCTCAGCAGTGCTGTTCTCTGTTTCTGCGACAGCTTCCTTTGATTCCTTAGATTCCTTCTCTACCTTTAGTGTCTTGGTAGTTCTGGTTTGTCTTGCTTTCTTTGGCTCCTTGTCAGCTGCCTTGCCTTCTACTTTTTGCGCTTCTTTTTCTTCCTTCTTTGGTGCTTCCTCAGTTACCGTAGTCTGAGCTGGTGCTGCAGTATCAGCAGACTGTTCTGCATTCTTCTTGCGGCGTCCTGCGTGATGTGCATGATGTGCATTCTTCTCAGGCTTTACCGCCTTTTCGGTCTTATCGCCTTGATTCTTGTCGTTTTGATCTGCCTTCTGTGCTTTTTCGGTTTTGTCTGGCTTTGCTGCCTTTGACGTTTTCTTTGCCTTGCCTAGCTTTGTAACAGCCTGTACAGGCTCGCTTTCTTCTACATGATGAATGGTCATGCCGCTCTCAACTACTTTAACAGTCGATACGGATACGGCGGCAGCAATCTTCTCCTGAAGATCCTCCTCAACGCTTTCCTGATACTGCGCATCTGCCTTCTCAAGTTCCTTTCGGATGGACTCTGGAAGCTGTGCCGGTGGCATTACCGATATTGGCTTATGCTGCTGAACCGGATAGATCATAGCTTCCGTAATCGGCTCCGGTGCTTCGTTTCTTTCGCTTGGCTGATCTGTTGTCTGAGGCTGTGCCTCTTCTACAACTTCTTTCGTCTCGTCATCAGCAGTGACATCGGATACGTCATCAGACACTGTTTCCTGCGGCTGAGTTTCATTTGAAACCTCTGCTGTCGCTCTGCCTTCGGATGCGGTAGTTTCCTGCTCCTGTGTCCCTTCTGTTCCTTCTGTACTTTCAACATTTTCGGCGTTTTCTGCTTCCTCTGCATCGCTTTGAGCCTCAAGCTCCTCGCTCATTGCAACCAGTTCTTCTTCCATTACACGTGCACGTTCTTTTGCAGTTGCATTCTTAAATCGATTCTGTCTTGCATTGCCGTCCGCAATCGTTGCGAAGCAGTACACATAACCATCAAAACGGAATGTTCTTTTCCAAAAATCTACTACATGTTTAAATCCGTTGTCTTTGCTGATAATATAGAAATATGAATCCTTTGCCTCATGAATCAGATAGCCCAGATAGGTGGACAGCTGAAAATCAAGTGCATTTTTTCCACCGCACAGAATCTTATACTTGGATATCTGTGCCTTGGAACTGAAAATCATATCCATCGCTTCAAAAGTAATGGTGTCGGCATTGTGGCTGTAAAAGATCACAACACGATCATCTTCGCCAAGCTGTGCGACTCCCTTAATACCTTCTGATTTGACATTTTCATAGTCAATAAGATATGTTGCCATAAAAGGTTTCTCCTTTAGCATTTATAGAGTACGTGGATACCCACTTCATTCATCATATCATACAAAGAAGTCTATTTGCAATAGCATTTTCCCTATAGTTCACACATTTTTTACATTTTGCATAATGAAACCTTTTTTCCAAAAATCTGACCAAGTATCGAACGCGCTCGGAATTGTTATTTTCTGCAAATCCGATTTTGATGCCAGTAAGAAGGAGGCTTCTTTTATTCTATTTTTATAGGAAAGTAGAGATTTGTTTGTCTTTATTCGCCATGCACTCATATGCCACTCGATATGAGAAAAAATATGTTTTCCCTGCGGAAGTTCTTCTGCCGTTACCGATTCACCGAGAAGATTTTTCCAAAAATGGAGCACTTCTTCCTTTGTAAGTGTGCCATCTGCAAACGGAAGCTCCCAAAGACCTGCCAAAAGACCACTTTCCGGGCGCTTATGCAATACAATACCACTTTCATCGGACAGGACAAATACGGTTTTCATTTCTTTTTTTCTTGGCTTTTTCTTTGATTTAAATGGAATAAATTCGGTGCGATCTTCAATTTGGGCAAGACATATATGTGCAACCGGACAGGACCCGCAAAGTGGTTTTCCATTTGGAATGCAGACACAGGCACCCAATTCCATTAATGCCTGATTGAAAAGTCCTGGTTCATATCGTAAGTATTCTTCTATAAAAATAGTGAGCATATCTTCCATATTTTTCTTTGTCTGTGGCTTTGCAATATCACTCTCATCCGCTAAAATACGATTAATTACACGAAGCACATTACCGTCAACTGCCGGGTATGGCAGACCGTAAGCAATCGATGCAACTGCGCCTGCTGTGTAGCTGCCAATTCCCGGAAGGCTTAAGAGTTCCTTATAGTCTGCCGGAAGTTCTCCGCCAAACTGATCCCGACAGACGATTGCCGCTTTCTTTAAATTGCGTGCTCTCGAATAATACCCGAGTCCCTCCCATAATTTTAATAGTTCCTCATCCGATGCTGACGCTAACTGATTTACATTGGGAAATGCAGCTAAAAAGCGCTGGTAATATGGCTTTACAGTCTCAGAGCGTGTCTGCTGCAACATAATTTCGGAAATCCAGACCCGATATGCATTCACATCATGGCGCCAGGGAAGGTCTCTGTGACCTTCCTGGTACCATATTCCAAGTGCTTTGGACGCCTCCAACAGACGCTTCTCCCAGTCGAAACGACCAATCGGATCGGTATGATTTCTTTCAAGTTGTTCTGAGTTTTCTGAAGTTATTTGTAACTGCATATTCGTTCTTTTCCTATTCTTTCTTTTATCGTAACTATTCAGCTTTCCATATGAGGGTGCTGAATAGTTACATTTGTTTGTAGTTTTCTTTCCGATGATAACAGTATGTCACAAAATTATTTTTCTATGAAAAAAGAGAGTTCCTCTTTCAACTCGCCGGAGCGATAAAAGATGATTACTCTCTTTTTATCATTTTTATTTTTTTGGCTTATAATACAGTGTTCTCATCGCATTTAAGATGGCGATAACAGCTACACCAACATCTGCGAAAACGGCTGCCCACATATTGGCAAAACCAACTGCTACCAATGCAAGGATGATAACCTTGACAGCGATGGCAAATACGATATTCTGGTTACAAATTTGAACGGTCTTTCTTCCGATCTGGATTACATCAGCCAGTTTGGATGGCTGATCCTCCATGATAACGATATCGGCTGCCTCAACGGCTGCATCCGAACCAAGTCCGCCCATTGCAATTCCGACATCGGCTCTTGCAAGAACCGGCGCATCGTTGATACCATCACCGACGAAGCAAACCATCTTGCCCTTTGTCTTCTTATTGCAATAATCATTGACATAGCTTACCTTATCTGCCGGAAGAAGGTCGGTATGAACTTCATCCAGATTCAGCTGCTTTGCGGTGTACTCACCAATCGCCTTGCGATCTCCGGTCAGCATAACAGTTCTCTTTACACCGATATGATGTAACTGGCGAATGGCATCTTTGGCATCTTCTTTGACTTCATCGGAAATCAAAAGATAACCGATATAAGCGCCGTCCACTGCAGTATAAACTACGGTAGCTGCTTCCTCCGGAACCGGAACCTCGAGTCCTAATTCTGCCATCAGATTTTTGTTTCCGGTATGGATCACATGGCCTCCGGCTGTTACCTTTAAGCCTTTTCCTGCGATCTCCTGTGCATCCTCTACCTTTGCCAGTTCACCGCCGCTTCGTTCCTTCCAGGAAGACAGAACAGACAGTGCAATCGGATGGCTGGAGTACTGCTCTGCGGTTGCGGTGCTTGACAAAAGCTCGATCTCACTCGTGCCATTTACAGGAGCTAACTTTGTTACACGAAATGTTCCCTTTGTCAGTGTTCCTGTCTTATCAAATACCATGGTTTCTGCCTTAGATACAGCCTCAAGGTAGTTGCTTCCCTTTACGAGAACGCCGTTCTTGCTGGCACAACCGATACCTCCAAAGAAGCTAAGCGGTACAGAAATAACAAGCGCACATGGGCAGGAGCAAACTAAGAAGGAAAGCGCACGATAAATCCACTCTGCAAACGGATGGCCCGGCAGGAAGATCGGAACGATCAGACCGATGAATGCGGCCAGACCAACAACGATCGGGGTGTAATATCTTGCAAACTTGGTGATAAAGTTTTCAACCTTTGCCTTCTGGCTGCTGGCATTCTCAACCAGATCCAAAATTCTCGCTACTGTTGACTCACCATATTCTTTTGTAGTGCGAATCTTCAAGATGTTTGTCAGGTTGATACATCCGCTGATGATCTCGTCTCCGACCGTTACTTTTCTCGGAACAGCTTCACCAGTCAGTGCCTTGGTATCCTCCATACTGCTGCCCTCTAATACGACGCCATCCAGCGGGATACGCTCACCAGGCTTTACAACGATTGTCTCGCCAACTGCAACCTCATCTGGGAATACCTCTTCCTCGACACCATCACGAAGCACAACGGCGCTATCCGGGCGAATATCCATAAGCGATGCCACAGACTTTCTGGACTGGTTTACCGCATAGGACTGGAACAGCTCGCCGACCTGATAGAACAGCATAACAGCGATGCCCTCTGTGTATTCTTGAAGGGCAAACGCACCAATTGTCGCAATCGCCATCAGGAAATTCTCATCAAATACCTGACCTTTTGTGATGTTCTTCGCTGCCTTGACAAGGACGTCATAACCGACAATCAGATAGCCAGGGATGAAAAAGATCAGCTTGTAAAGATCCGGTATCGGAAGAAGTACTCCGACAAGGAGCAATACAAGTGCAGCTAAAATTTTATAAAACTGCTTTTTTTGCTTTTTTGTCATTTTCTTTAACATAACACAAACCACGCCTTTCCCGTAAACAACATCACCACATCCAAACAAATGTTGATTGAATGTGGTGATGTATCAAACATTCAGTCAAACGTTTCAATATACAATAGACAGTATACAGTATATACAATCAAATTACAGGATTACCTTGCAGTCTGGCTCAACCTTTGCGATGCACTTTACTGCGGACTGAAGAACTTCATCAAACTGAGCATCCTCTGCGTCTAAGATCATCTTCTGTGTCATGAAATTTACAGAAACTCTCTTTACGCCTGGAAGCTTCTTGATTGCCTCCTCCATCTTTGCTGCGCAGTTTGCGCAATCCAGATCCTCTAATTCAAATGTTTTTCTCATAATGTGTGCCATCCTTCCTATAATGTCAAGCCCTAAATCATTGATTTTTCAGGCTTTTCTCTAAATA
>CAVCXB010000156.1:0-7180 GCA_963605535.1 Wujia chipingensis | reverse complement strand
AAGATAGTGTATAGTATACCTTGCTGTGACATGATAGCAAAGAAGCGCGAGGTTGCTGCCAATCGGGCAGGTTTTCCGTGGAGCGAATGTCAAGTCAAGAAACTGGCGACAAGTCACTGTATACAATGAAACATCTACAAACATTGAGGTAGAAACGGACTGTGCGGGATTAGGAAACGCACGGGGTAGTGTACAGTCACCACTTGTCGTACTTATTCAAAAAGTGCGAAAAGGAGGCGGCTTTTTTTTATGGCAAGTCAAGTAATGAGAATCACTCTGAAGGCATACGATCATCAGCTGGTAGATCAGTCCGCTGCAAAGATCGTTGATACTGTTAAGAAAACAGGCTCTAAGGTAAGCGGACCGGTTCCGATGCCGACTAAGAAAGAGGTTGTTACCATTCTGAGAGCAGTACACAAGTACAAGGACTCCAGAGAGCAGTTCGAGCAGAGAACTCACAAGAGACTCATCGATATCATTCAGCCATCTCAGAAGACAGTAGATTCTCTGTCCCGTCTGGAGATGCCAGCTGGTGTATATATTGATATTAAGATGAAGAACAAGTAATTTTAAACAAGTATGTCCGGAATTACGTTGATATAGAAGCAACAAGTATAAATTGTTCCACTTATGTCCACGGTTCTAGGATGATTGGAAAATTCCAATCCGCTGTAGATTCACAGGAGGTAATAGGATGAAGAAGGCTATTTTAGCAACAAAGGTCGGAATGACACAGATCTTCGACGAAAAGGGCACACTGGTTCCGGTTACCGTACTGCAGGCTGGACCATGTGTAGTAACACAGGTTAAGACCGTAGCAAACGACGGTTACAGCGCAGTTCAGGTAGGTTTCGTTGACAAGCGCGAGAAGCTGGTTAACAAGCCGGTTAAGGGACATTTTGACAAGGCTGGCGTTTCTTACAAGAGATTCGTAAGAGAGTTCAGACTTGATGATGCTGAGAATTACTCAGTTAAGGATGAGATTAAGGCAGACGTTTTCGCAGCAGGCGAGAAGGTTGATGCTACTGCAATCTCCAAAGGTAAGGGCTTCCAGGGCGCTATTAAGAGACACGGACAGTCCAGAGGACCTATGGCTCATGGTTCTAAGTACCATCGTCATGCTGGTTCCAACGGCCCTGCAACAACACCAGGTCGCGTATTCAAGGGTAAGCACATGCCAGGACATATGGGTCATGTACAGGTAACAATCCAGAACCTTGAGATCGTAAGAGTTGATGCTGAGCAGAACCTGATTCTGGTTAAGGGTGCAGTACCTGGACCGAAGAAGTCTTTAGTAACATTGAAGTATTCAGTAAAGGCTTGATCGCTTTTACAGAGTTGGAAGGAGGACCACACTAATGGCTACAGTAGCTGTTTATAATATGCAGGGTGCCGAGGTCGGTAAGATGGATCTGAACGATGCAATCTTTGGCGTAGAAGTCAATGAGCATCTGGTAAAGATGGTTGTTACCGCACATCTGGCAGCAGAGCGTCAGGGAACTCAGAAAGCAAAGACACGTTCTGAGGTATCCGGAGGCGGAAGAAAACCATGGAAGCAGAAGGGAACCGGTCATGCAAGACAGGGTTCAACAAGAGCTCCACAGTGGACAGGCGGTGGTGTTGTATTCGCTCCAGTACCGAGAGATTACACCATTAAGCTGAACAAGAAAGAGAAGAGAGCTGCTCTGAAGTCTGCTCTGACCAGCAGAGTACAGGAGAACAAGTTCATCGTTGTTGATGAGCTGGCTCTGAACGAGATTAAGACCAAGAAGTTCGTAGAGGTTATGAACAACCTGAAGGTTTCCAAGGCTTTAGTTGTTCTGGCTGAGAACGATCAGAACGTAATCAAGTCCGCAAGCAATGTAGCATCTGTAAAGACTGCTCAGGCTGACCTGATCAACGTATACGATATTCTGAAGTACAGCACTGTTGTTGCTACTAAGGCAGCAGTAGAGAAGATTGAGGAGGTCTATGCGTAATGGCTGATATTAGATATTATGACGTTATTTTAAAGCCGGTTGTTACAGAAAAGAGCATGGACATCATGGCTGACAAGAAGTACACATTCCTGGTTCATCCAGAAGCTAACAAGGCGATGATCAAGGAAGCTGTAGAGAAGATGTTCCCTGGAACCGAGGTTAAGACCGTTAACACCATGAACAACGACGGAAAGACCAAGAGAAGAGGAAGAACAGAAGGAAAGACCGTAAAGACAAAGAAGGCAATCGTAACCTTGACTGAGAACAGCAAGGAGATTGAGGTATTTGCAGGTCTGTAATTCCAAAAAGGAATATACGCACAAAAGCGTGACAATAAATGCTGTAAAGGAGAACAATCATGGGAATCAAAAAGTATAACCCATATACACCGTCCAGAAGAAACATGACGGGTCTGGATTTCACTGAGATCACAAAGAGCACTCCAGAGAAATCCCTGACAGTATCTTTAAAGAAGAACTCCGGCCGCAACAATCAGGGTAAGATTACCGTAAGACATCAGGGCGGCGGTTCCAGAAGAAAATATAGAATCATTGATTTCAAGCGCAACAAGGATAACATTCCTGCAACCGTTCTTTCTATCGAGTACGATCCGAACAGAACAGCTAATATCGCTCTTATCTGCTACGCAGATGGTCAGAAGGCTTACATCTTAGCTCCTCAGGGACTTAAGGTTGGTCAGAAGATCATGAACGGTGAGCATGCAGAGGCTAGACTTGGTAACTGTTTACCATTATCCTTAATTCCGATTGGTACTGAGGTACACAACGTTGAGCTGTATCCGGGTGCTGGTGCACAGATGGTACGTTCCGCTGGTGTTGCTGCTCAGCTGATGGCTAAGGAAGGCAAGTATGCTACCTTAAGACTTCCATCCGGTGAGATGAGAATGGTTCCGATCAACTGCCGTGCTACTATCGGTGTTGTTGGTAACGGAGAGCACTCTCTGGTTAACATTGGTAAGGCAGGACGTAAGCGTCACATGGGTATTCGCCCGACCGTTCGTGGTTCCGTTATGAACCCGAATGACCATCCACACGGTGGTGGTGAGGGACGTGCTCCGGTAGGACGTCCAGGTCCGTGTACACCTTGGGGTAAGCCTGCAATGGGTCTGAAGACCAGATCTAAGAAGAAGGCATCCAATAAGCTGATCGTAAGAAGAAGAGACGGAAAGGCTTTAACAAAGTAATTTCGTCCGATATTGAATCGAATTAAGGAGGTTAAAACCTATGGCTCGCTCATTAAAGAAAGGACCATTTGCTGACGAGAGTTTACTGAAGAAGGTAGACGCTATGAACGCAGCGGGACAGAAGCAGGTTATCAAGACCTGGTCCCGTCGCTCTACAATCTTCCCGCAGATGGTTGGACATACAATTGCAGTTCATGACGGAAGAAAGCATGTTCCGGTATATGTTACCGAGGATATGGTAGGTCATAAGCTGGGCGAATTCGTTGCTACCAGAACCTTTAAAGGTCACGGCAAGGACGACAAGAAGAGCAAACGTTAATCGGATATACTTGAAAGGAGGTAACACAAGTCATGGCAAAAGGACATAGATCCCAAATTAAGAGAGCAAGAAATGAGCAGAAGGACACCAGACCATCTGCAACCCTTTCTTATGCAAGAGTTTCTGTTCAGAAGGCTTGTTTTGTATTAGATGCCATTAGAGGCAAGGACGTGGCAACTGCACTTGGTATTGTAACTTACAATCCGAGATATGCATCTTCTTTAATCAAGAAGCTGCTTGAGTCTGCAGTAGCTAACGCAGAGAACAATAATGGAATGAAGGCAGGTAACCTGTACGTAGAGGAGTGCTACGCAAATCAGGCACCTACCATGAAGAGAATCAAACCGAGAGCACAGGGTAGAGCTTATCGTATCTTAAAGAGAACAAGCCACATTACTGTAGTTCTGAACGAGAAATAATAGGAGGGCACTATGGGACAGAAAGTTAATCCTCATGGCATGAGAGTCGGCATCATCAAGGACTGGAATTCCAAGTGGTATGCTGAAGCTGATTTTTCTGATAACCTTGTAGAGGACTACAATATCAGAAAGTTCTTAAAGAAGAAATTATACAGTGCTGGTGTATCTAAGATCGATATCGAGCGTGCATCAGATCGTGTTAAGATTATTATCTTCACCGCTAAGCCGGGTATCGTAATCGGCAAGGGCGGAGCAGAGATCGAGAAGTTAAAGGGCGAGCTTGCTCCGTATGCAAACGGCAAGAAGGTATTTGTAGATATTAAGGAAGTTAAGAGACCGGATAAGGAAGCTGTTTTAGTAGCTGAGAATATCGCTGCACAGCTTGAGAACCGTGTATCTTTCCGTAGAGCTATGAAGTCCGTTATGAGCAGAGCTATGAAGTCTGGTGCTCTTGGTATCAAGACTACCTGTTCCGGACGTCTGGGCGGTGCTGATATGGCCCGTACTGAGACTTACAGCGATGGAACTATCCCGCTGCAGACTCTGCGTGCTGACATCGATTACGGTTTCGCAGAGGCAAATACCACCTATGGTAAGGTTGGTGTTAAGGTTTGGATCTACAAGGGTGAGGTCCTTCCTACCAAGTCTAACAAGGAAGGGAGCGATAAATAATTATGTTAATGCCAAAGAGAGTTAAGCGTCGTAAGCAGTTCCGCGGTTCTATGGCTGGTAAGGCTAACAGAGGAACTACGATCACCTATGGTGAGTACGGTATTGTTGCTACCGAGCCTTGTTGGATCAAGTCCAACCAGATCGAGGCAGCCCGTATTGCCATGACACGTTACATCAAGCGTGGTGGTCAGGTATATATTAAGATTTTCCCAGACAAGCCAGTATCCGCAAAGCCGGCTGAGACCCGTATGGGTTCCGGAAAGGGTGCTCTTGAGTATTGGGTAGCAGTAGTAAAGCCAGGCCGCGTTCTCTTCGAGATCGGCGGTGTGGATGAAGCAACAGCAAAGGAAGCTCTTCGTCTTGCAACACACAAGTTGCCACTGAAGTGTAAGATCGTTTCCAAGGCAGACTTAGAAGGCGGTGATAACAGTGAAAATTAATAAGTATGTAGAAGAACTTAATGCGAAATCGTCCGCAGAGTTAAATGATGAATTAGTAGCTGCTAAGAAGGAACTTTTTAATTTAAGATTCCAGAATGCAACCAACCAGTTAGACAATACCGGCAGAATTAAAGAGGTTCGTAAGAACATTGCGAGAATTCAGACTGTTTTGGCTGCCAAGGCAAACTAAATGGCAACGAAAGGAATGGTTATGGAAGAGAGAAATCTGAGAAAGACCCGTACAGGTAAGGTTGTCAGCAACAAGATGGACAAGACCATTGTCGTTGCTGTTGAGAATAATGTAAAGCACCCGGTTATCGGTAAGATCGTTAAGAGAACCTACAAGCTGAAGGCTCACGACGAGAACAACACCTGCAACATTGGTGACACCGTAAAGGTTATGGAGACCAGACCGTTATCCAAGGATAAGAGATGGAGACTGGTTGAAGTAATCGAGCGTGCGAAGTAATTTTTCGATTTTCAAGTGAGTTAATGAATAGATCCTGAATCGTTTCAGGACGGAAGGAGTAAGGCATGATTCAGCAGGAAACCAGATTAAAGGTTGCTGATAACAGCGGAGCAAAGGAGCTCCTTTGCATCCGTGTTATGGGTGGATCTACAAGAAGATATGCAGATATCGGTGATGTTATCGTTGCTTCCGTTAAAGATGCAACACCAGGCGGTGTTGTAAAGAAGGGCGACGTTGTAAAGGCCGTAGTTGTTCGTACTGTTAAGGGTGTTCATCGTGCAGACGGTTCTTATATCAAGTTCGATGAGAACGCAGCAGTTATTATCAAGGAGGATAAGACTCCGAGAGGAACCCGTATTTTTGGACCAGTTGCAAGAGAGTTAAGAGAGAAGCAGTTCATGAAGATCGTTTCTCTGGCTCCGGAAGTATTATAAGGAGGATCACGACTGTGGCTAGCAAGATTAAGAAGGGCGATACCGTTAAGGTTATCGCCGGCAAGGATAAAGAAAAGGAAGGCAAGGTTCTTTCTGTAGACGCAAAGAACAACAAGGTTGTTGTTGAGGGCGTTAACATGGTAAAAAAGCACAGCAAGCCAAGCGCAGCTAATCAGCAGGGCGGAATCATCGAGAAGGAAGCTCCGATCGATCTTTCCAACGTAATGTACAGCGCAAAGGGTCAGGCTGTAAGAGTTGGCTTCTCTGTTCAGGACGGCAAGAAGGTTCGTGTAAACAAGAAGACCGGCGAGGTTATCGACTAATAATACAGAGAGGAGGTAAGAAACAGTGAGTGCAAGATTAAAGGAAATGTATCAGAACGAGATGGTTGATGCCATGATCAAGAAGTTCGGCTACAAGAACATCATGGAAGTACCGAAGCTTGACAAGATCGTAGTAAACATGGGTGTTGGAGAAGCGAAGGAGAACGCGAAGCTGCTTGATTCTGCTGTAAAGGATATGGAGATCATTACTGGACAGAAGGCTATCGTAACAAAGGCTAAGAAGTCCGTTGCTAACTTCAAGATCAGAGAGGGTATGCCGATCGGCTGCAAGACCACTCTTCGCGGTGACAAGATGTATGAGTTCGCTGATCGTCTGATCAACCTGGCTTTACCTCGTGTACGTGACTTCAGAGGCGTAAGCGCTAATTCTTTTGATGGCAGAGGCAACTATGCTCTGGGTATCAAGGAGCAGTTAATCTTCCCTGAGATCGAGTATGACAAGATTGATAAGACCAGAGGTATGGATATCATTTTTGTTACTACTGCTAAGACAGACGAAGAGGCACGTTATTTACTGACATTATTTAATATGCCGTTTGAAAAATAATTAGGAGGAGATTTCCATGGCAAAGACTTCTATGAAGATTAAGCAGTCCAAGAAAGCAAAGTTTTCTACACAGGAATATACTCGTTGTAGAATTTGCGGACGTCCGCACGCTTATTTAAGAAAATACGGCATCTGCAGAATTTGCTTCCGTGAATTAGCATATAAGGGTGAGATCCCGGGAGTTAAGAAGGCAAGCTGGTAAGCATTATGCACAGGGCTTTTTGCCTTTGTGCGGCTCCCCGGCCAGACTTACGAACCAGTGAAGAGTAGTATATAAGGAGGAAAACTTCAATGGCAATGAGCGATCCAATTGCAGATATGCTTACAAGAATCCGTAATGCAAATACTGCAAA
>CAVCXB010000155.1:0-7253 GCA_963605535.1 Wujia chipingensis | reverse complement strand
CGTATTTGCGCAGCTTCTTGGTACGCTGATGCTTTTAGAGCCGGATGAAAAAGAGCTGGTAAAGGGCTTGATTATCAATAAGTTTCGCGGTGATAAAACCATTCTGGATCCGGGAATTGTGATGCTTGAGGAGCGTGGTCATGTTCCGGTAGCAGGCGTAATCCCGTATATGAAGGTAGCGATCGAGGAGGAGGACAGCTTAAGTGAGAAGCTGGAGCACAGCCAGAAGGGACTGATTGATCTGGCAGTAATTCGTCTTCCTCGTATGTCGAATTATACCGATTTTGATATATTTGAGCAGCTTCCGGGTGTGAGTGTGCGCTATGTTCATAATGCAAGGGAGCTTGGAACACCAGACTGCATTTTCCTTCCGGGAAGCAAAAATACGGTTGGCGATTTATTGTGGATGCGCCAGAGTGGACTAGAGACAGCAGTTAAGAAGCTGTCTGCAACCACACCGATCATTGGTATTTGTGGTGGTTTTCAGATGCTTGGCGAGTCGATTGCCGATCCGTTTGGTGTTGAACAAGGAACAGATGCGCCAGGAATGGATCTTCTTCCGATTCAGACAGCTCTCACAAAAGAGAAGACAAGAGCACAGGTGACGGGAACAATCAATCATTTAAGTGGAATTTGGTCTTGTTTAAATGGCAGTCCATATGAGGGCTATGAGATTCATATGGGAAAATCAACAGCTACCAATGCTACAATTTCAAAGGAGATAAATGCAGATCAGGCTCAAGAGCAGCCATCTGATGATCTTCCGGTTGTGGTATGTAGTGAGAATGGTATGGTGTGCGGCAGCTACGTTCATGGCTTGTTTGATGAGGGGGATTTGGCATGGAAGCTTGTAAAGATGCTTGCTGATCGAAAACATGTGACATTAGAAGAATTACAGAGTGGCTTTGATTATAAAAAGTTTCAGGAATCACAGTATGATCTGCTAGCCGATACGCTTCGCCAGCATATGGACATGAATTTTGTATATCGCATTTTGCAGGAAGCAACGATTTAAGGCTCGTCTTACATGTTAGACGAAATTTCTTATGGACATTCCGGGAACGATGCTGCTGGAAGAGAAGAAAGGATAAAAAGGATATTTATTATATATGGAAGCAATTCAGTTTTTGAGAGAAAAATATAAGATTACACCGCCGGATCCGGCAATGTACGATGCGGTAAAGGCAAATTGGGATGGTGTGGCAAAACCGCTTGATGGATTAGGCCGATTTGAGCAGATGACATCACAGATCGGTGCAGTTCAGGGCAGTACAGAGGTAAGTATCTCACCGAGAGCAGTGATTGTCATGTGTGCAGATAATGGCATTATCGAGGAAGGGGTCAGCCAGTCTGGCAAGGAAGTGACCTTTGCAGTGGCACAGTCGATGGGAAGGCGTGAATCAAGCGTTTGCCGTATGGCGAAGGCATGTAATACCGATGTGATTCCAGTTGATATCGGCATTGATGACGAACGCACGATTGATGGCGTAGAAAATGAGAAAGTGGCTTGCGGAACACGAAACTTCATAAAGGAGCCTGCAATGACTGTAGAGGAGACGCTTGCCGCGATTGAGACAGGTGTGCGTATCGTAAAGCAGTGCAAGGAAAAAGGGTATCACATTTTGGCAACTGGCGAGATGGGAATAGGAAACACCACGACAAGCAGCGCAATTACAGCGGCATTGTTACACCGGATTGCAACAGAAACGACCGGCAGAGGTGCAGGACTCGACAGTGAAGGTCTTAGCCGCAAGCAGCGTGTCATTCAAAGAGCAATTGACCAGTATGGTCTGTATAATGCGGATGCATTTACGGTACTACAGACCGTTGGCGGATTGGATATCGCAGGTTTGGCAGGCGTGTTTATCGGTGGCGCGGTTTACCATGTACCGATTCTTTTAGATGGATTAATCAGTGCGGCAGCAGCACTTCTTGCAAAGCGTTTAATCCCAGGGACAGAGCAATTTATGATTGCATCCCATATGGGAAAAGAGCCTGCGGCAAAGGCAATTTTGACAGAACTTGAATTAAAGCCGGTTATCTATGGCGATCTGGCACTCGGAGAGGGAACCGGTGCCGTAATGTTATTTCCACTTCTTGAACTTGCAATGTCTGTCTATAATGGTCATACGGATTTTTCTCGTCTGGAGATGAAACCGTATGAGCGATTAAGCTGACATGAAATCAGAAAGGGTAAAAGAAAATGATATATCTTGTTACAGGCGGAAGCGGCAGCGGAAAATCGGCCTATGCGGAATCGCTCTTATCTGGTTTTGAACATGTGCACAAGCGCTATTACATTGCAACGATGCAGGTCTATGGAGAAGAGGGCAAAAAGCGCGTAGAACGCCATCGAAGGCTGCGTGCCGGAAAAGGCTTTCTTACCGTGGAACAGACGGTGCAGATAGGAGATGCTCTTAAAAAATTTTGGACAGAAGAGTCAAATGAAGGAGCAAAAGAAAAGACAACTCTACAAAATAGAACTCAGAATACATCTGCTGCACTCGTCGAATGTGTCTCAAACCTTACTGCCAATGAAATGTTTGATGAAAATGGGCAGCGAGGCGAACAGGAAGTAGCAAATCGCGTAGTATCTGGGTTAAAACAATTATCCAAGTTTGTACAGGAGCTTGTTATCGTTACGAACAATGTGTTTGATGATGGCATTTCGTATGACGAATCCACGATGTCTTATATTCGTGCATTGGCACGCATCAATATTGAGCTGGCAAAGTGGGCGGATGAGGTTACAGAGGTTACGGCAGGAATTCCTGCGATCTGGAAAATGAAAAATAATAAGAAAATGGGCAACGAAATTGCCTGTGAAAGAAACAGTGAGAAAACGGTCAGAACAATAGAGCAAATCAGGAAGGAGAAACTAGATGGATAAACTAAAACAAATCGCAAGATCAATGGCGATTGCATTTTCCATGTATTCGAAAATTCCCATGCCGCAGTTTGCGTGGAAGGAAGAAGACATGCGTTATTCCATGTGTTTTTTCCCTTTTGTCGGTATTGTAATTGGTCTGCTTTCATGGGGCTGGTGGCTGTTTTGCCGTCACTTTGGCATTGGCAAAATGTGTTTTTCCTTCATTGGTTTGGCGATTATCCTTTTGGTAACAGGTGGCATTCATATGGATGGCTATATGGACACAATGGATGCCCTTCATTCCTACGGAAGCCGTGAGAAAAAGCTGGAAATTCTAAAGGATTCCCATATTGGCGCATTTGCTGTAATTATGACGGTACTATATGTGCTGATTACGGCGGGAGCCTATTCGGAAATCTCAAAGGCAAATGTGATGGCATCCTTCTGTGGTGCTTACTTTTTGTCCCGCATCTTTAGTGCCATTGCGGTCGTATCCTTCCCGTGTGCAAAAAAAGAAGGTACCTTGTATATGTTTGCAGATTCGGCACATGAGCGCATTGTAAAGACAAGTCTTTATGTGGAGTTAGTGATCTGCGTATGCTGGCAGATCTGGATGTCACCGAAAGCTGGCCTTATGCAGATTGTGTGTGCAACAGCCGTGTTTGGTTATTACTATTATAAAAGTAAAAAAGAGTTTGGCGGCATCACAGGAGATCTTGCTGGATATTTTGTTACATTGTGCGAAGGTGCGCTGATGGTGATGGCGGCAATCGCCTGTTTATAAAAGTAATTAAGCTTGATATAAAACCTTTATTTCGCCTTATTAGATGGTTTACCGGGAAGATATAAAGGCAATATAGGACAATACAGGAAAGGATAGATACAATTCGATGGAACTATATATAGGTGGTTTTGCACAGGGAAAGCTTGAATATGTCCAGAACAAAAAGGCAGAGGAAGCCATTTCAATTGCTATGGTAATTGATTGTGCACAGCCAGGCTATCAGAAAGCTTTGCAAAGCATTGATAACAAAACAAAAAACGAGAATTCAGATGTGAACAATATTGCTGATGCCAATGGTATCATAATTATCAATCATCTTCATCTGTGGGTAAAAGATCTGCTACATCAAGGAATGGAAGAAACAACCGTGCAGTCAATGATTCTCTCTTGGGTGGCGACACATCCAAACACAATTATGATCTGTGACGAGCTGGGAAATGGTATCGTGCCACTGGAAAAAATGGATCGCATCTGGCGTGAGCAGACAGGCCGACTGACAGTAGAACTTGCAAAACAGGCAGAAAGGGTGGAACGTATCTTATGCGGACTGGGGCAACGACTGAAATGACGATCACACTTTATTTGATTCGCCATGGGGCAACCGCATCCAATAAGCGCCATGCCTATTTGGGGAAGACAGATGAGCCATTATCAAACGAAGGTGGCGCACAGATTCTTTCTTATAAAGATGCAGGTATTTATCCGGCTCCGTGCAATGACTTACTTATCTTTTCAAGTCCTCTGCTTCGTTGCCTTCAGACAAAAGATCTTCTTTATCCAGACAATCTTGCCATTTTAATACCAGAGTGGACGGAGATGGATTTTGGCCGATTTGAGGGAAAAAATTATCAGGAGTTGAATGGAGATCCTGATTATCAGCGATGGATTGACAGCGGAGGCACGATTGCATTTCCGGAGGGGGAGAGTCGTGCAGAGTTTATAGCGCGATCTATGGCAGGATTTGAATGGTGTATAAAATGTATGACAGGAAAAATACAAAAAAGCGCGGTCTGCATTGTACATGGTGGCACGATTATGGCGATTTTAAGCAGCCTGACCGGTGGCAATTATTATGATTATCAGGTAAAAAATAGTCATGGCTATAAGCTTGAACTGTCACTTGATAAGGATGATCATGTGCAAGTAACACGTATCACACCACTTATACAAGAAAAAAGGAACAAACAGTAAGAAATTAGAAGCATAAGAAATAAGAAAATAGTAACTCATAATAATCATAAGTAAGGAAGAAAGTAAATGACAATATGGATACATATGCTGGCATTTGTCGGTGGATTTTTTCTGGACTGCCTGTTCGGTGATCCATACTGGATGCCGCATCCAGTACGCTTTATGGGAAATCTGATCAGCTTTCTTGATAAAAAGTTAATGGGAGAAAAGCATCAAGGCGAAGAAAAAAAGGCCGATGCCAAAAATATCATAAACACAGAAGATTCCACAACAATACAAAATGAACGCAGAAAGGGAATCTTTCTGGTAATTTGTGTGCTGATAGCAACAGTCTTTATATCAGGGGCAATCTTTTTTGCAGCTTACGCAATTCATCCCATCGTTGGTTTTATAATTGAAGCAATCATGACCTATCAGATTTTAGCGGCGCGATGCCTGCAAAAAGAAAGCACAAAGGTATATCGTGCCTTACAGAAAGAGGATCTGGCGAAAGCGCGCTATGCGGTTTCCATGATTGTAGGACGAGATACAAACGTCTTAGACGAGGCAGGCGTGGCACGCGCAGCAGTCGAGACGGTAGCGGAAAGTACATCAGACGGCGTGATTGCACCAATGTTGTATACCGCTCTTGGTGGTCCAGTGCTTGGAATGCTGTATAAGGCAGTCAACACCATGGATTCAATGGTCGGCTACAAAAGCAGCCGTTATCTTTATTTTGGTCGTGCAGCAGCCAAACTTGATGATGTGGTCAACTGGATTCCTGCGCGAGTTAGCGCACTCCTTTTGATTTTAGGTTGTGCGTGCTTAAAACTTTTTCACTTTGGTAAGGAAACATCAATATACGATGCAAAACGTGCATATCGCATCTGGCGCAGAGATGCCCGCAAACATGCAAGCCCAAATGCCGGACATACCGAGTCGGCTTGCGCAGGTGCGCTTGGAATCCGTTTGGCAGGAGATACCATTTATGGCAATAAGGTAATCAAAAAGCCATACATCGGTGATGATACAAGACCAGTTCAGCCAGAAGATATCTGCCGATGTAATCATCTTATGTACGCGGCTGCGATTCTCGGAGAGGTGATTTGCGTAGTATTGATGGAGCTTTTGTGGCTATTTACGTAAATAAAATATACGGTTAAAGAGGATCAAAAATGGACAAGCATATAGAAAAAAACGCACATGGCGGCGATGTGTACCGCAACGCAGTCGACCTTGACTTCTCAGTAAACATCAGCCCATTTGGCATCCCCGCCGGGGTAAAACGGGCCCTCATGGAAGCAATCGAGGTCTGCACCCAGTACCCCGACACGCATGTAGAAGCCCTTCGCACCGCCATGGCAGAAAAAGAAGCGGTGCCGTCCGACTGTCTCCTGTTTGGAAACGGCGCATCCGAGTTGTTTGTGGCCATTATCCATGCGAAAAAGCCAAAGACTGTGCTGATTCCGGTTCCATCCTTTTCAGGATATCAGAATGCTGCATCCTGCGAAGACTGCCAAATCGACTATTATTATATGAAAAAAGAAAATGATTTCTTGCTCACCGATGATTTCATATATACACTGACAGTACAGATCGAAACGCACAACGCACCAGATCTGATTTTCCTTGCCAATCCAAACAATCCAACCGGAAGTTGCATCCAGCCCGCCATTCTTTTGCAACTAATTTCGATCTGTGAAACATATAACATTACACTTGTAATTGACGAATGTTTCCTCGAATTTACAACGCATACAGGCGAGAGCCTTATGGCAAAAGCAGTGCAGTCCACGCACCTGATTGTCGTTCGCGCATTTACAAAAATTTATGGCATACCGGGTGTACGCCTTGGCTATCTTGCGGCCTCAAAGGAAAATGTTATGCAGTTAAAAAAGCAGCTGCCAGAGTGGAATGTGTCACTACTGGCGCAATATGCAGGTGTGGCAGCGCTAAAAGAAACTGATTTTGTACAGAACACAGTAGCCTATGTAAAAACACAGCGCGATTATTTGACCAAACAGCTTCGGGCGCTTGGCCTTACCGTATGGCCGGGTGAGGCCGATTATCTGCTATTTCAATCTGATCAGAATTTGTACCAAGCATTACTGCAAAAGAAAATCCTGATTCGCGATTGCAGCAATTACGAAGGGTTGGAACAAGGGTATTATCGAATTGCTGTAAAGACAGAAGAAGCCAATAAAAGACTGATACAGGCATTAAAAGAGTGTCTGGCAATTACAGGAAACAAAGTGCCAATAACTACTGACTGAAGTCACGAGCTTTTTTGCACGATTTTCAGTAAAAAAAATAATGAGCAACAAGAACACAAACGATAAGGGGGAAACAAGAAAAGTTACTGTTCACGGGTGGGGTAAAAACTCTTGTGGAAAGTAACGAAATTTAAATTTTTAATTAATCTCATATAAA
>CAVCXB010000154.1:0-7298 GCA_963605535.1 Wujia chipingensis | reverse complement strand
TTTACGAGACGGGACGTTGTAGCGGGCCCGTTGTCAAAATACACTTACGTTGAAAATGTGTAGTGGGGACCCGCGGAGTTGGGCCCGTCGACAAAGTCACTTCACCGAGTGGGCTTTCGTAGAACTAGCGCCCGTGAACAACAACAGAACATAGCAGAACAGAAAGGCATAAAGAATCGAATGAAAAGAAGAGTAGTTGTGACCGGCTTGGGCGCCGTGACCCCTATTGGAAATACGGTAAATGAGTTTTGGCAGGGAATCCGCGAAAAAAAAGTTGGAATCGCTCCGATCACTCGTTTTGACACCACCGGATATAAGGTTACGTTGGCGGCAGAGGTAAAAAATTTTAAAGCAGCTGACCGCATGGATTTTAAGGCAGCAAAGAGAATGGATCGCTTTTCACAGTATGCGGTAGCTGCAGCAAAGGAAGCATTGATGGATTCGCGCCTTGATCTGTCAAAGGAAAATGCCTTTCGAGCAGGTGTTGTGATCGGCTCCGGAATCGGATCACTTGAGATGATTGAATCGGAGTATGAAAAGATCCTGAAGAATCAGGTAAACCGTGTCAATCCGCTTATGGTTCCGCGCATGATTTCCAATATGGCAGCAGGTAATGTTTCCATTCAGCTGGGGCTTCGCGGTAAGTGTACGAATGTGGTGACAGCTTGTGCATCCGGCACGCATTGCATCGGAGATGCGTTTCGTGCGATCCAGTACGAAGACGCTGATATCATGTTCGCAGGTGGTGCTGAGAGCTGTATCTGTCAAACCGGAGTAGCAGGATTTCAGTCATTGACGGCACTTTCCACAGCTGCCGATCCGCTGTATGCCTCCATTCCATTTGATAAAAATAGAAAAGGTTTTGTCTTGGGAGAAGGTGCCGGAGTAGTTGTCCTTGAAGAACTTGAACACGCAAAGGCACGAGGGGCTCATATCTATGCAGAGGTTGTCGGCTACGGTGCGACTGCGGATGCGTATCACATCACGTCTCCTTGCGAGGATGGAAGCGGAGCCGCTAAGGCGATGGAGCTTGCTATGGCAGAGGCAAAGGCAGCACCAAAAGACATTACCTATATCAATGCGCACGGAACAGGAACGCATCACAATGATCTCTTTGAGACGCGTGCGATCAAGCTTGCATTTGGCGAGGCCGCAAAGAAGATAAGTATCAATTCGACAAAATCCATGATTGGTCATTTGCTCGGCGCAGCCGGCGGAGTTGAGTTTATTGTATGTGCAAAATCCATCGAAGAGGGCTATATTCATCAGACTATAGGTACGAGAGAGACGGATGAAGAGTGTGATCTGGATTATACGATTGGCGCACCGAAGACGATGAGAGTTTCTTATGCGATGAGCAATTCACTTGGATTTGGCGGACATAATGCATCGATTTTAATAAAGAAATACGAAGAAGTATAAGTGGGAGCACGAATGGAGGTGTCGTGTCATATGGAATTGAATGAGCTTTTAGAGCTGATTGATCATGTATCATCATCAAAGCTGGATGATTTTTGCTATGAGGCGGGCAATATGAAGCTGCGGTTGAAGAAAAATGCAGCAAAGGAAGTCTTTGTCTCGCAGGAAGCCGTACAAAATATGCTGCCGGAACGAGCAATTGCCGGAAAATGTGCTGATGATGCAAGTGCAGAATCATCCAGAAAATCAGAGGAAGGATCATCTGACAAATATATTGATTCTCCACTTGTCGGTACTTTTTATACAGCACCTGGTGAGGGCGAGGAGCCATTTGTGTGTGTTGGTGACCGCATAAAGAAGGGACAAACGATTGGCATTGTAGAGGCAATGAAGCTGATGCACGAGATTACCAGCGAAAAAAGCGGTATAATCAAAGAAATCTGTGCAGAAAATGGTGCCGCTGTCGAGTATGGCCAGAAGCTGTTTGTAATTGCGCAGGACGAATCCGGTAAGAGAAACACAGCAAAAAAAGAAGAGAGAACAACAGGAGAAAATAGAAATGAATCATTTGAATATTAACCAGATTAAAGAGATTATTCCGCACCGCCACCCATTTCTTCTGATTGACTACATAGAGGACTATGTGCCGGGTGAGTATGCGGTTGGCTATAAATGTGTGTCCTACCGTGAAGACTTTTTTGCCGGCCATTTTCCAAAAGAACCGGTCATGCCGGGTGTGCTGACCATCGAGGCACTCGCACAGACGGGCGCAATCGCCATTCTTTCTCTTCCGGAAAATAAGGGAAAGACCGCTTATTTGGGCGGAATTGACAAGTGCCGCTTCCGTGGAAAAATCGTGCCGGGTGACAAGGTACGTCTTAAAACAAAAATTATAAAGACAAAAGGACCAGTCGGGGTTGGAGAAGCAGTAGCGAGTGTGGAGGGCAAGGAAGTTGTCCGCGCGGAACTGACATTTATGATAGGATGATAGTGGCAGCTTGCTGTGAAAAATGGCAGCTGCACAGGAGAGAGAAAAGGAGCCGAAGGATTCATGATCAGGAAGATTCTTGTAGCAAACCGGGGAGAGATTGCAGTGCGCATCATTCGTGCCTGCCGTGAGATGGGGATTGAGACGGTAGCCATTTATTCAGAGGCAGACAAAGATGCACTTCATGCGAAGCTTGCAGATGAGGCGATTTGCATCGGATCGGCTGCGCTTAGCGAGAGCTATCTGTCAATGGAACGGATCATCAGCGCAACCATCATTTCCGGGGCAGAGGCGATTCACCCCGGCTTTGGACTGCTCTCAGAAAACAGCCGTTTTGCAAAGCTGTGCGAAGAGTGCAATATCATCTTTATCGGTCCTGCTTCCGATGTAATTAGCAGGCTGGGTGATAAGCAGGCAGCACGCGAGACAATGATTCAAGCTGGTATCCCTGTTATTCCCGGAGGCGATCATGCCATATATGACGAAGCGGATGCATTAAAGACTGCCGAAAGGACAGGTTATCCTGTTATGATTAAGGCTGTTTTGGGCGGTGGAGGCAAGGGCATGCGTATGGCAAAGGATGCAGATGAGTTGGCAAAAAACTTTGTAATTGCGCAGACTGAGGCAAAAAAATCCTTTGGCGATGGAGCAATGTATATCGAGCGTTTTATAAAAAGACCGCGCCATATCGAGTTTCAGATTTTAGCAGACCGCTTTGGCAATGTGATTCATCTTGGCGAGCGCGATTGCTCTATTCAGCGAAATCATCAAAAGATGATCGAGGAGGCACCAAGTATCGCACTTTCACATGAGCTTCGTGCCAAAATGGGCGAAATGGCGGTGCGTGCGGCAAAGGCAGCCGGGTATGTCAATGCCGGAACAATTGAATTTTTGCTGGAAAATGACGGTCGCTTTTATTTTATGGAAATGAATACGAGAATACAAGTCGAGCATCCGATCACCGAATGGGTTACCGGAATTGATCTGATCAAAGAGCAGATTCGCATCGCAGATGGAAAGAAGCTTTCCTATACGCAGGAACAGGTAACGATTGCGGGTCACGCGATTGAGGTGCGAATCAATGCCGAGCGTCCCAAGGAAAATTTTTTGCCATGTCCGGGAACCATTACCGGACTTCATCTGCCGGGAGGAAAGGGCGTGCGAATCGATTCTGCGATTTACAGTGGTTATACGATTCCACCATACTATGATTCAATGATTGCAAAGATCAGTGTGTGGGCAAAGAATCGAAAGGAAGCCATCCGAAAAATGCAAAGTGCGCTTGGGGAAGTCATTATCGAGGGCGTGGATACAAATGTGAATTATCAATATGCGCTTTTGAATCATCCTGACTTTCTTGCAGGAAAGGTTGATATTGAGTTTATTGACCGCATTCAAAAACAGGAAATGGAATCGGATGATGCAAAGTAGGAAAGCCAGGCAGGTGAACAGGGAAAAAATGACAGTAAGGAAACAAAGTGAGGAAATGCCGTTATGAATTTGGATCATGTATTTAAAAAGACACTGGTGCGGCCGTTTGCCGGAATCCGTAAGAAGCCGGAAGTACCGGAAGGACTTCTGTGCAAGTGCAGCATGTGCAAAAAAGCGGTTGTGGCAGAGGATGTCCGAAAGAACTTCTATGTCTGCCCCAAATGCAATGGCTATTTTCGTGTCCGTGCGCAGGAACGTATTGCAAGAATTGCCGATACGGGCAGCTTTAACGAGTGGGATAAGGAGCTAGAGGGCGGCAATCCGATGGGATTTGAAGGATATGAGGAAAAGCTTGCCGCAGTAAGGTTAAAGACACGATTAAAAGAGGCGGTTGTAACCGGCTTGTGTACGATTGGCAGTGAGCCGTGCGTGCTTTGTGTCATGGATGGACGGTTTTTGATGGCCAGTATGGGTGAGACTGTCGGTGAAAAGATTACGAGAGCGACGGAGCGCGCAACAAAAGAGAAACTTCCAATCATCATCTTTACCTGCTCCGGTGGAGCCCGAATGCAGGAGGGCATTGTTTCCTTGATGCAAATGGCAAAGACATCGGCTGCGCTCAAGCGTCACAGTGATGCAGGTCTTCTCTATATCAGTGTGCTGACGGATCCGACGACAGGCGGTGTGACGGCAAGCTTTGCGATGGAAGGCGATATTATTCTCGCAGAGCCAAAGGCACTCATCGGATTTGCCGGTCCGCGCGTCATTGAGCAGACGACAGGGCAGCGTCTTCCGGAAGGCTTTCAGCGTGCCGAGTTTTTACTGGAGCATGGCTTTGTTGACCGCATTGTAGAGCGTCACGAACAAAAGCAGGTGCTCAGTGACCTGTTACGGCTCCATCATACACAGCCGACAGCAAATCTTCATGCGGCAGGAGCAGATAGAGATGAGAATCAGGGGGAAAATCAAAAGGCAATCGCATTTTCAAATCAGCCGACGACAGTCATGCAGGAAAACGAAATTTCCAAAATGAAAGGACAAGATATCTCATCCGTCCGTTCTGCCTGGGATCGTGTTTGCCTCGCCAGAGATAAGAAGCGTCCGGTCGGTTCTGACTATATTCATATATTGTTTGATTCCTTTTATGAGCTTCATGGTGATCGTATGATGAGCGATGATAAGGCTATTACAGCAGGAATTGGTCTTTTTCGTGGTCAGCCTGTTACCGTGATTGCGCAGGAAAAGAAGCAAAACTTCGGTATGTGTTCTCCGCAGGGGTATCGAAAAGCACTTCGACTGATGGCACAGGCTGAGAAATTTCATCGCCCAATCATCTGCTTTGTCGATACACCGGGTGCAGCCTGTGGAATCGAGGCAGAGGAGCATGGACAGGGAGAAGCCATTGCAAGAAATCTCTATGAAATGTCTGCACGAAAAACACCGATTCTTTCCATATTAATTGGAGAAGGCGGCAGCGGCGGAGCACTTGCACTTGCTGTGGCAGATGAGGTATGGATGATGGAAAATGCTGTGTATTCCATCCTTTCACCTGAAGGTTTTGCCAGCATTCTCTGGAAGGACAGCAAGCGTGCAAAGGAGGCAGCAGACTGTATGAAGCTGACTGCAGCCGATTTACAAAAGGCAGGAATTGTCGAGCAGGTATTTGTCGAGCCGGAATCGTTTACGACCGATCAGCTGGAAATGGTGGCAGAGACCATGAGTAATCAAATTCATCAGTTTTTGTTGAAGTATGGAGGTATGGATACCGATGCTTTGTGCGAACTGCGTTATCAGCGGTTTCGTAAATTTTGACATCGCAAAAACCGGGCAGAAGAGTCCACGGTCTTAACTGTGTGAGCAGTCAAAAAATGGCGGCAAGAATAAATACAAAAGCAGCTGTGAAAAGATAACTGCGAAAAGATCAAAAAAGGCAGCTGCGAAAGGAAATGCAGGACATGATAAAGATAAACAACAAAGAGTTGAAAAAACCAGTCTTTCAGGGCGGCATGGGTGTCGGTGTCAGCCTGTCAAAGCTTGCCGGAGCAGTCGCAAAGGCAGGAGGGGCAGGGACGATCTCGGCGGCACAGATCGGATTTGGGGATCCTGAGTTTGATGCAGATCCATTTCAGGCAAATCTTCGTGCAATCAGGCGTGAATTTCAAAAGGCAAGAGTAATCAGTCCAGACGGCATCATTGGATTTAATATCATGGTAGCCATGCGTCACTATGAAGAGTATGTAAGGGCAGCTGTGCAGGCAGGGGCAGATTTTCTTGTATGCGGTGCCGGTCTTCCGGTCGATCTTCCTAAAATTGTAAAGAATACCTTAATGGAGTTGGATTTGCCTGAGTATCAACCGGCTCTTGCCCCGATTGTTTCTACTGAAAAATCGGCACATGTTATTTTTCGTTATTGGGAGAAAAAACATCAATGCGCACCGGACTTTGTAATCATTGAAGGACCGCTTGCGGGTGGTCATCTTGGATTTACGAAAGATCAAATGGATATATATGAACCAGATGCCTACGACGAGGAGGTGCGGCGCATCATTACCATTTGCCGTGAGTATGCATCACGCTTTGAAAAAGAGATTCCTGTTGTACTTGCAGGCGGGATCAGCACAAAAGAAGCAGCAGATCATGCATTTTCGTTAGGTGCAGATGCCATTCAGGCGGCAACCCGATTTGTCACGACCTACGAGTGTGATGCATCCGATGCATTTAAGGAAGCCTATCTTAATGCCTCAAAGGAGGATATTATTCTGGTCAAAAGTCCGGTTGGTCTTCCGGGGCGCGCTGTAAAAAATACATTTTCAGATACAATTATGTCCGGTAAGCGAATTGCGCCGTCAGGCTGCCGGGGGTGCCTGAAAAATTGTAAACCGGACACAATTCCTTATTGTATTACAGATGCGCTGATTGCATCGGTTACAGGTGATGCAGAAAATGGTCTTGTCTTTTGCGGTGCAGATGCGTGGCGGTGTGATCATCTTGAGCATGTAGACAATGTAATAAAATCTTTACTTTCATAGAATAAAAAAATATGCTATACTGAAGACAAAACAGATTCAATTTGAACTCAATTTAGACTCAATTTAAACTCAATTTAGACTTAATTGTATTTGGAAAATACAAACTTTTTGTGGAGGTATAGTTGATTGATCAATTTATTTTCAAGAGAGCATAACAAACGAACACGGTTTACCCGGATGTGCATCGGGGAGGCTGTGTTCGTTTTAATGGATAAAAAAGAATATGAAAAAATCAAAATCTCGGATATTGTAAAGAAGGCAGGTGTATCCAGAATGACATTCTACCATTATTATGAGACGAAAGAGGATGCACTTTCCGATTATTTTCATGAGATTGTTGCAGGATATATACGTGAATGCAGAACTGAGAAAATCGGTCGTTTTCATGACCGCAGCAGCATTGTCCATGCACTGACATATTTTGACCAGTA
>CAVCXB010000153.1:0-7329 GCA_963605535.1 Wujia chipingensis | reverse complement strand
ATCGCTATATCAAGTTTCAGGAGCTGTATGAGCGCGCAAAGCTGATGGGCTATGACACTGTGGTAACGGGTCATTATGCACGTGTCGAATATGATGAAGCAACAGGACGCTATCTGTTAAAGAAAGGTTTTGATGCCAATAAGGATCAAAGCTACGTTCTGTACAGCTTAACGCAGGAGCAGCTGATGCATACGCAGTTTCCATTAGGAGCGCTTCCGAAGCCGAAAGTAAGGGAGATTGCCGAGGAGCAGGGCTTGATCAATGCGCACAAGCATGACAGTCAGGATATCTGCTTTGTTACATCTGGCAGCTACACCGATTTTATTCGCCAGTACACCGGAAAGGAGTATCCGGAGGGCGATTTTGTCGATCGAAATGGCAATGTTCTTGGTCGCCACAAGGGCATTATTCACTATACGATCGGGCAGCGAAAGGGTCTGGGTTTGGCACTTGCAAAGCCGATGTATGTTTACGGAATCGACAAGGAGAAGAATCAGGTTATCCTTGCAGATGAGGCGGATCTTTTTTCAAGTGAGCTGATTGCCGATGATTTGAATTTGATTTCGGCTCCGAAAATCGAGGGAAAAATGCGAGTGAAGGCGAAGGTGCGCTACCGTCATGCCGAGCAGCCAGCGATCGTGGAGCAGCTTGATGACAATCGCATTCACGTTGTATTTGATGAGCCGCAGCGCGCAATCACGAAGGGGCAGGCCGTTGTGCTGTATGATGGCGATGTCGTGGTTGGTGGTGCGACCATATGTGAGACAGCTTGCGCGAACCGTTAGATTCGGATAACGGACTGGCATCCGTGTTTGTTACAGTTCACGAGTGGGTTACGAAAAGCCCCTCGGTGATGGTTTCGTCGGCGCCCCTTGTTCCCGCGGCGCTTGGGTTTAATTGTTCACGGGACTCCCGTGTTTTGCGGCAACGTATAAAATCTGCCTCCCATGCATATAGTAGAAGTAATGGCGCAAACCGCAGCCGAGTGGCGCGGAAACTGGCCCATAAGAAAAGAGATTGTGTATGGGAAGCAGAAAAAGAAAGCACAGGGAATCGTTGTTTTGGCTGGAGGCAGCGTTTATCGTGCTGCTTTTGGCAGGTGCGTATGTGATCGGAAGCTATGCGCGGGCAATGCAGAATGATTCGCTGCAGGAGGTCTTTGTCGCAGATCACGGCACAAATGTCGTGGAGGTGACGGATGAGCAGGGAACGGTAACTGGAAATGAACTGGTGGATTACGATGCACTGATTTCCGATTATCGAAATATTCTTCTGGTCGGCGTGGATGCGAGAGATCAGAAGCGTATTGATCGCGGGGCAAATGCTGATGTGATCATGATCGTCAGCATTAACGAGAAGACAGGAAAGATTCGTCTAGTGTCGGTACTTCGTGACACGCTTCTTCGTTTGGAGGATCCGGGCAGCTATCACGAGGGACGTCTCTATGACAAGGCAAATTCGCAGATCTGCTATACGGATATCGCGGATATGATTAGCATGATCAACCGAAATCTGGATCTAAATATTCAGGATTATGTGGTGCTAAACTGGCTGTCGGCAGCACAGGTAGTCGATACATTGGGCGGCATCGAGGTTTCAATTGACAATCCTGAAGTTGTCCGCTATATGAATGGCTATCTCACTGAGGTCAACAAGCAGACGGGCATTTGGTCCGAACAGCTTGACGGAAGCGGAACTTTTAATTTGACTGGTACGCAGGCGGTGGCATTTTGCCGGGTGCGCTATGCGGGGCTGGGCGATGTAGGCCGAACCGGTAATCAGCGAATGGTGATTGAGCAGTGTTTACAAAAGGTGAAGAGCCTGATTTTGACGAAGCCGACCACCGTTGTGCGAGCCGTATCCGTCGGAATGGACAGCATTGCAACGAATCTTTCGATGCTAGAACTAGGCAATTTGGCATTTCAGGCGGGTGACTTTGAGATTGAGGAGAGTATCTCATTTCCATTTCAATATGTGGCAGGTGAATATCTTGGTCAGATCTATGAACTGACAAATGGCGTAAAGGATGCTGTAGTCGCAAAGGAGCTTGCCGACAATGTGATACAGCTGCATGCGTATCTCTATCCGGAAGCGGCCTATGCCTATCAGCTGCCGGAGGAGATTCAAAAAGTCAGCGAGGACATCGCATGGATGTCTGACGTGCGAAAGCAGGTCGAGTAGTTAGGAGGAAGAAGCATGAAAATACTGGTGACAGTTCCGTTTCGGGAGTTCCATAAAGAGATGCTAAAAGAAGCAGCTTTGGATGCACAATTCTTTTTTCGGGAAAGTTATCTGTCAGAGCCGGATGGAAAAAAGGATGAAGAACGTTACAAATCGCTGCTAAAAGAGGCAGAGATTGTGATTGGAAATCCAACGATTGAAGAGATTGCATCCGCACCGGCGCTTCGATTTATTCAGTCATCAAATGCAGGTGTCGAAAAGTATACGCAGGTGCCTGGTTTTCCAAGAAATGTGCTGCTATGCAGCATGTCAGGTGCATTCGGCGGTATTATCTCGGAGTATGTGTTAGGGGCAATTTTGACGATGTATCGAAATTTTCCGTGTTATCTTGACCATCAGCAAAAGCGTTTGTGGCAGGATGCGGGAAGTGAGCAGGCACTCATGGGAAAGACAGCACTCATTCTCGGTACAGGAGATATTGGAACAAATGTGGCAAAACGCCTGAAGGCATTTGATGTGCACACAATTGGTATCCATCGAACAGTGTCTAAAGCATCTGAATGGTTTGATGAAGTGTGGACACTTGATGCATTAGATGAGCAGTTGTCCCATGCGGATCTTGTGATCGGATGCCTTCCTAAGACAAAGCAGACGACGCATTTGCTCACAGAAGACCGACTTCGCAAAATAAAAAAGGGTGGACTCGTAGTCAATGTTGGACGAGGAAGTTTAATCGTACAGCCGGATCTGATTAAGCTGCTCGAGGAAGGCCATCTGTCTGGAGCAGTACTTGATGTGACCGATCCAGAGCCACTTCCAAAAGATGATCCGCTGTGGGGCATGAAAAATGTGTTGATAACTCCTCATGTATCGGGGATCAGTTTTGGTCATGCGCCGCAAGTAGAGGATAACGTGGCAAAAATCTGTGCACAGAACCTGAAGGCGTATTTAAACCACACCGAAATGTGGAATGTCGTGGACTTTGAAAGCGGCTACCGAAAAGAACAGAAAAACTGACAAGAAAAGTTTTGAAAGTTTTGATGAAACAGCGAATTTGGAAAAGCGCAGGAAAAACGCAATCAGCAGGAGAGAGAAATGCAGGAGCAATCAATTTACGAAAAATTAGAAGCCTATGCGAAAAGTGATGCCTATCCGTTTCACATGCCGGGGCATAAGCGGCGCGTGGACTGGATGGCAAATGTGTATGATATTGATATCACCGAGATTGACGGATTTGATGATCTGCACCATGCCGAAGGCATGATAAAAGAGGGAATGGAGCGCATGGCCCATGCAGTCGGGGCAAAGCAGTCCTACTACATAGTAAATGGTTCGACATGTGGCATATTGGCGGCAATCTATGGAAGCTGCCCACAGGGGGCAACCATCGCAGTCGCGAGAAACACGCATAAGAGTGTTGCACACGCCATTTTGCTCAGAGGATTAAAACCAATCTATATTTATCCCCAAAATGTGGATAACTTGTGCATAAGTGGCCAAGTTATCCACAAAGATGTGGAAAAAGCCTACGAACAATCCCCAGATATCGCAGCAGTCATCCTCACCTCACCGACATATGAGGGAATTGCGTCCGATATTCGGGCAATTGCGGATGTGGTACATGCACATAACGGTATTCTGATTGTGGATGAGGCACACGGCGCACATCTTCCGTATGCACAAAACATTCAGATAGCAAATGAACCGCAGAGGCAAAATCCATTAACCGCCAAGGAAAGCAAAGTAAGAATAGCAGACTTAGCCATGGAAACACGTCTTCCTTACAGTGCAATCCATGAGGGGGCGGATATTGTGATTCAAAGCCTCCATAAAACACTTCCCTGTCTGACGCAAAGTGCGGCGCTTCATAGTTGCAGTGATCGCGTGGATGTCAAGAAAATTGAGCGTGCGCTTCACATTTTCGAGACGTCCAGTCCGTCTTACGTGCTGATGGCAGGAATGGATCTTTGTGTGCGTTACATGCAAAAAGAAGGTGCGCAAAAGCTGCGTGAACTGACAAATCGTTTGCAGCTTTTCTATGAGCGAAGCAAAAACTGGAAGCAGCTGTGGTTTTTGTATCCCGAGATGGAAGCAAAGCGAATACAGGCGCAACAAATAGAAGAGCAACAACTGAGGGTAAATCAAAATAAGCCTTGTCAGGTGGATAAGAATCTTCCCATTGTGGATTACACAAAAATTGTGTTTGGCGCAAGGGGATATGTCAATTCTGGAAGGCATCTGCATGAAATTTTGCATGATCGCTATCACCTTCAGCCAGAAATGTCAGCGCCGGATTATGTGATTTTGATGACGATGCTGACCGATACCGAGGAAGGTTTTTCACGTCTCGAGGCGGCGCTTAGCGAAATCAATGACGAGTTAGAAAATGGCATTCTTTTCTGGGAGAAAAAAGATTGCGTTACGCCTTCACCCGTCTTTGTGCCACTCAGGCAGGCCATGTTTCCAATCGAGGCAGCTGAGGCAGAAACGATTCCGATGGTGCTTGAAGAAGCAGAAGGAAAAATCAGTGCGGAAACGGTCTACGTCTATCCGCCGGGTTGTCCATTTTTGATGCCGGGTGAAGAAATCAGTGCCGAGCTGCTTGAACTTGTCCGATACTATAAAGAAAGCGGCATGGAGCTGTACGGCATGGAGGACGAGACAGGAGAGAGGATACGTATTGTGTTAAATTCCACAAGCACCAACAGCTGACGTACCGCATGGACGTGGAAACAGGTCAATGAAAAAATCGAAAACAAAAAGGAAAAAAGATATGAAAATTATCTACTTTATGGGAAAAAGTGCATCTGGCAAGGATACGATTTATAAAAAGGTGAAGGAACGACTGAATCCATCGCCAAAGGAAATTATACTTTACACGACAAGACCAATCCGTGATCACGAGGAAAATGGAAGAGAATATTTCTTTGTGTCAGATCAAGAGATCGCACGCATGGAAAGCGCAGGAAAAATCATTGAAAAGCGCGTCTATCACACGGTATATGGGGACTGGACCTATGCGACAGCTGATGATGGGCAATTTGATGAAAACTCAACTTATATGACAATCGGCACACTCGAATCTTATCTGCCGCTTCGTGCCTATTTTGGCGAGGAGGCGATGATTCCGGTGTATCTTGAGGTCGAGGATGGAATTCGCCTTGAGCGTGCCATCGCAAGAGAGCGCACCCAGAAAACTGCGAAATATGAAGAAATGTGCAGGCGCTTCCTCGCAGATCAGGCTGATTTTTCTGAGGAAAATCTGAAGGCGGCAAAGATTACGCGGCGCTTCCCGAACGAGGATATGGAGGCGTGTCTCGATATGGTGTTAGAGTATATTAAGCAGGAGTTGGGAAATAGATAAGTTATTTATCAAGTACAGATTATAGACTATTTACGAAAGTTGTGCTATGATAAATGCAGTTCATACAGAGGAAAATGGATCAAATGGATCGATACGATGGGAGGCGATTTTGATATGCACGCAGGCGGTTTTTCAGAACTAATCGGAAATGAACAGATCAAGGAACATTTTTTACATGCTATCTCTTCCGGGAAGGTATCACATTGCTATGTCATAAGTGGTGAGGAAGGTCTTGGAAAGATGACGGCAGCGAAGGCATTTGCGCAGACACTTCAGTGTCAGGCAGAGCCAGATAAGCGTCCGTGTGGCGTATGTCATTCCTGCACACAATTTTTGAGTGGCAATCATCCGGATGTGATTTTTCCGGGGCATGAGAAGCCAACCGTAATCGGTGTGGATGACGTCAGAGAGCAGATCATCGGGGATATCCAGATCAAACCATATAGCAGTCCATATAAGATTTACATTGTGGATGAGGCTGAGAAAATGTCTGTGCAGGCGCAGAACGCCCTTTTAAAGACGATCGAAGAGCCGCCGGCTTACGGCATTATTTTGCTTCTTACGACGAATGCGGCATCCATGCTTGAGACAATTCTCTCAAGAAGCATTGTCTTAAACATGAAACCGGTCGAGTCGGATGCGTTTGCAGCATACATGAGAGAAAATGGCGTGGACGAGGACAAGATTCCAACGCTTGAAAAATTTTCACAGGGAAATATCGGAAAGGGTCTGAAATTGGCGCAGTCGGATGATTTTAATTCCATGATTCAGACGATCATGCTGTTATTAAAGACCGCCTCGAAGATGCCGTTCTCGGAGCTTCTTGAGAACATCGCAAAGCTTGAGGAATATAAGCTGAGCATCAAGGACTGCTTTGGCTTTATGCAGATATGGTATCGGGATATTCTGATCTTTAAGGCAACAAGAGATCCGAATCTTCTGATCTTTGCAGAGGAGTACCGCGCGATCAGCAAGGTTGCCCAGACATGCGGCTATAACGAGATTAACCGCATTCTGGAGGCCATCAATACCGCGTCAGCCAGACTGGACGCAAATGTAAACTTCCAGCTGACGCTGGAGCTTTTGTGGCTGACGATCAGAGAGTGCCAGAAATAGGAAAGGTTTGGGAGTATCATGATAAAGGTCATCGGTGTGCGTTTCCGCAGAGCCGGAAAGGTGTATTATTTTAATCCGCTTGATATGGATATTACAACGGGAATGCATGTTATTGTAGAGACAGCAAGAGGAGTGGAGTACGGCTATGTCGTGCTTGGTGTGAAGGAAATGGACGAGGAGAAGGTATTTCAGCCGTTAAAGCCAGTGCTTCGCGTTGCCACCCCTCAGGACGATAAAATCGCAGATGAAAATAGACAGAAGGAAAAGGATGCGTTTCGAATCTGCCAGGAAAAGATTGCAAAGCACGGATTGGACATGAAGCTCATCGATGCGGAGTACACATTTGATAATAATAAGGTTCTTTTTTATTTTACAGCAGATGGAAGAGTCGACTTCCGTGAGCTGGTAAAGGATCTGGCATCGGTATTTCGCACGCGTATTGAGCTGCGCCAGATCGGTGTGCGCGATGAGGCAAAGATTATCGGTGGAATCGGCAGCTGTGGTCGCCCGCTCTGCTGCAATTCGTACCTGTCTGAGTTTGCACCTGTTTCCATCAAGATGGCAAAGGAGCAAAATTTGTCCTTGAATCCGGTGAAGATTTCCGGTGTCTGTGGACGACTGATGTGCTGCTTAAAGAACGAGGAGGAAACCTACGAGTATTTAAACAG
>CAVCXB010000152.1:0-7365 GCA_963605535.1 Wujia chipingensis | reverse complement strand
ACGGAAGAATCCACAGAGACTCCTGTTGTTTCCAAAGAACTTGCCGCCGGCGATATCTGGTATGTCAATACCGATTCCCTCAACATCCGCGATTATCCTTCCACCGAAGGCAATCTGATCGGCAAACTTTACCGCGGTGAGGAAGTTGAAATCGTTGCTCTCGCTGAAGATGGATGGGTTCAGATTCACAGCGCAACCGCAGATGGCTATGTAAAAGCAGAATTTCTTGTATCTTCTTCAGATCAGGTCGGTGATGCAGCGGCAGATGCCGCTGCATCTGCTTTGCCCGTATCCGATGAAAATACGGCAAATGCCAATCAGATATCCACAAACGGACATATTGTATGCATCGATGCCGGCCACCAGCAGGCTGGCATCAGCGAGCAGGAGCCAAATGGCCCTGGCTCCTCTGTCATGAAAGCAAAGCTGACCACTGGAACAAGCGGTATTTCAACTGGTCTTGCTGAGTACCAGTTAAACTTAGACGTTTCCCAGATGCTTCAGCAGGAGCTTTTAAACCGTGGCTATCAGGTTGTCATGATTCGTACAACAAATGATTGTCCGATGAGTAATGCAGAGCGCGCCGTTTACGCAAATGAGAGCGGAGCCGAGATTTTTGTCCGCATTCATGCAAACAGTTCCGATGATTCTTCGGTAAATGGTGCTATGTTCTATGCGCCGTCCGCTGCGAATCCATATCTGTCCGCAGATGTGATCTCCGCAAGCAACACGTTAGCTTCCACGATGCTCTCCTTCTACTGCTCCACGACCGGCCTTGCAAACAAGGGTCTGCTGCAGGACGACGGCATGACCGGTATCAACTGGTGTACCATCCCAGTTACGATTGTTGAAATGGGCTTCATGTCAAATCCAGAAGAGGATCAGAAGATGGCAAATCCAGAGTTCCAAGCACTGATCGCACAGGGACTTGCAAACGGCATTGATGCTTACTTTGGGAGATAATCCACTATGGCTGTTCAGGTTTATTACCAATCCATTCACGATATTGTAATCAATGAGCAGTTGCTTTTGACGCTTCAACCGAAGCGCCGAGAGCAGCTGCTTTCTTTTCGCTTCGAGGCCGATAAAAAACGCTGTGCCGCCGCCGGGCTGCTTCTTTGGGAGCACCTCTATCATTATCACCCGGAGCGCTTCACCGTCTCCTATAACGCAGCTGGAAAGCCGTCAGTCTCAAGTTCATCTATTTGTGCTTCGACCATTCCATTTTTTAATCTCTCGCACAGTGGCGACTTTGTCATGCTTGCGATAAGCGACACACCTGTCGGATGTGACATTGAACACTTACACAAAGCAATTCTCTCTCACCATGTATTTCACCCAAAAGAGCTTACACGCCTTCGTTCGCTGCACGAGGGCGATGCACGAAACCGTGAATTTCTTCGCCTGTGGACCGCCAAAGAAGCATTTCTAAAAGCGATCGGAACTGGCATTGATGCAAACGCTGCCACATATGATTTTAGTAGTGAAAATTCAATTTTCCTTGCAGATGGTTCCCTCTGGACGATTGAGCATCAAACACTACCCGATTTTCCTGAATATCTTTCATGTATCTGCTATAAGCTACCGTAATCTTCTATAATCTTGTATAAATGCTTGCAATGAGAAAGAATATCATTTACACTGAGATACGGCACTACTGCCACTCAAAACGAAAAGGGGGATGGTTGTTATGACTGCCTACGCACATCTTTTACTGTATTTCTTTTTCTACAGCTTTCTTGGATGGATCTGGGAATCCAGCTATGTCTCCATCTGTAAGCATAAGCTGACAAACAGAGGATTTCTGACTGGTCCGATGCTTCCGATTTACGGAAGCGGTGCCGTTGTAATGCTATGCGCTACCTACCCGGTTCGCTCATCTGACATCGGTATCTTCTTTCTAGGCATGTTCGCCGCCACACTGCTCGAGTATGTCACCGGCGTTGCTATGGAAGCACTTTTTCAGGTTCGCTACTGGGACTACAGCGATAAGAAGTTTAACATTCAAGGTCACATCTGCTTAAGCTCCTCACTGGCATGGGGTGTGTTTACGCTTCTTTTAATCCGCGTTGTCCATCCATACGTAGCCTCCCTTCTGGAGCAAATTCCACAGACGATATGCTTTGGTGCACTTATTGTAATCACAATTGTATTCTCGGTTGATTTCGCATCTTCGTTCCACGCTGCCATGGATCTTCGTCAGATTCTGGAATCGCTCACCAATCTCAAGTCCGATGCCGAAAAGCTGCGCGATCACTTTACTGTATTGACCGATTCCGTCAACGAAACACTGCGCGACAAGCTTGGCACCATCAAAAAGCCAGAAAATGCCCGTCTCGAGGAGTTTCAGGCTTCTGTTACCGAGTATCTTGAAAAGCTCTCCGCCCTTGTTCCAAAGGAGAAAGCTGCCGATGTCATTCGCCTCAAGGAGCGTTTTGCCTACTTAGGTGAGATTAAAAGCTCCATTACAAAGCGCATGGATTTTCGTAAAGTCATTCTCTTAAAGGGAAACCCAATGTTAACCTCCCGCAAATATGCGGATGCGCTGAATGCCTTAAAGGAGCAGGTTGGGCTGGATAAGAAAAAAAATTAAAAAGATCTGATAAGAAAAAAAGATGGCACACAGATATCAATGTGTTCCATCTTTTTTCTAACGATTCAAATATTTTTATTTACCCGATTCTCTTTGGCTTACAGGAACAGCCAATTCCAAGTCCGCCCGGTCCGATATGACACGCTACACCCAGAGACAGATCATCACACATGACTTCCATTCCTAGAAAAGCTGCACGAATTTCCTCAATCCACCCTTCTGTAACCTCTTTTGCCGCTAGTGCCTTCCTTTAAGCGCTTGACAGATAATTTGAGCTTGCTTTATAATAAAGTGTAATATGAGCGCAATATTTCACTTCGGGTAACAAAGCTTTAACCCCTTATTTTTTATAATATCATCTCCCCCCGGTGAAAGAAAGTCTTTTTGCGCAGAAACGAGGATTTTTATGAAACATTATGACATTATTATTATCGGTGCCGGTCCGGGTGGTATTTTTTCCGCATATGAATTGGCAACCAAGCGATCGGATTTAAAAATCGCCGTTTTTGAGGCTGGAAATCGTCTTGAAAAGAGAAAATGTCCGATCGACGGCAAGCGCATTACCAAGTGCGTTCACTGCAAGACCTGCGCCATCATGAACGGTTTCGGCGGAGCCGGCGCATTCTCCGATGGAAAATACAACATCACAAACGAGTTTGGCGGTACCCTCTACGAGTACATCGGCAAGCGCCAAGCTACTGAGTTGATGGAATATGTTGACGAGATCAATATGGCTTACGGCGGCGAAGGCACTCATCTGTATTCCTCTGCAAATTCTAATTTTAAGCGTGTCTGTCTGCAGCATAACCTTCATCTTCTTGAGGCATCGGTTCGCCACCTTGGAACCGATAAGAACTATGAAGTTCTTGGCAATCTTTACAACCTGTTAAAGGATAAGGTTGACTTCTACTTCCTGACACCAGTTCACGATGTAAGGATCATGGATGACGGCAACTATGAAATCATTTCCGATGATGAAACCTACACCTGTGAGAAATGTATTATTTCCGTTGGACGAAGCGGAAGCAAATGGATGGAACAGATCTGCCACAACCTTGAAATTCCGACCAACTCCAGCCGTGTCGATATCGGTGTGCGCGTTGAGCTGCCAGCCGAAGTCTTCTCTCACCTGACCGACGAGCTTTACGAGAGCAAGATTGTTTACCAGACTGAGAAATATCAGGACCGCGTGCGTACTTTCTGTATGAACCCGAAGGGTGCTGTCGTTACCGAGAACACAAACGGCATCATCACCGTAAATGGTCACAGCTACGAGAATCCTGCAATGCACACGAAGAATACAAACTTCGCACTGCTTGTCTCCAAGCATTTCACCGAGCCATTTAAGGACAGCAATGAGTACGGCGAGAGCATCGCTCGTTTATCCAACATGCTCGGCGGCGGCGTTATGGTTCAGCGCTTTGGCGATCTGATCCGCGGCCAGCGAAGCAACCCGAAGCGTATCGCAGAGTCTTTCTTAACTCCGACTCTTGATGCCACACCAGGCGACTTAAGCCTTGTTATGCCAAAGCGTATTCTTGATGGCATCATCGAGATGATCTATGCACTGGACAACATCGCACCTGGTACCGCAAACGATGATACCCTTCTCTACGGTGTCGAGGTTAAGTTCTACAACATGGAAGTTCAGATCGACAATCATCTTGAGACCCGCCACAAGAATCTCTTCGTAATCGGTGACGGCAGTGGTGTTACCCACTCCCTGTCTCACGCTTCCGCAAGCGGTATTTATGTTGCTCGTTATCTGTTTGGCGAGAACGAAGAAAACGAGTAAAATACATTGAATGCCCCACGCTTTTATGGTTATTCCATGAAAGCTGGGGCATTTTTTTATCGCCGATTCTTTCTTGTGTTGATCAGGCAAATCAATATCGCAGCCGCAGTGCTCGCAAGCGTTGCTAGGATCCCCGGCCCTACGATCGCCGCTGGAGCTGCTGATCCACAACTGCTCCGATAAGCGATCATATTGACTGGAATGAGCTGAAGCGATGAAATATTGATTACAAGAAACGTGCACATTTCGTCTGATGCGGTATCTGATCTCGTTTGATTTTCTAATTTTTGCTTTTCTAACCTTTGTTTTTCTAATTTTCGTTTTTCTAATTTTCGTTTTTCTAATTTTCGTTTTTCTAATTTTAAATCTTTACTTGATTCTTCTTTTCCCTCGTCTCCCTCGTCTTTTAATGTTTCATTCGATTTTAATTCACCTTTTAATGTTTCATCCGATCCTAATTCATCTTTCAATGCTTTCAGTTCCTTCATCGCTACCAATCCTGCCGGAGTCGCTGCCCAGCCAAGTCCTAAAATATTTGCCGTCAGATTCAGGCAAATCGCATTCATCGCCAGATGTCCTTCTGGAATCCTCGGAAATAAAAATCGGACAACTGGATGCAAAGCTTTGGACAGCGCCGCCTCGATGCCGCTTCGCTTTGCAATTTCCATCAGCCCACACCAAGCGCCAACCACTCCCGCCATTCCAATGCACAGCTCCACCGCCGCTTTTCCACCTTCAATTAATGCGTCATTCACCGCCGCAGTCTGCCCCGTTGCCATCCCCCACACAATTCCAAGCACAATCATTCCTGCCCATAAAAAATTAAGCATACAAACCTTCATCTCGCATTTTGCAGTCTGTTCACTGCTATCCTAATCCAAAACGAAAGATTGTATGCCTTCTTAATTGTTTCTATTATTGTTTCTATTGCAATGTACTTTATTATGATACGATTTCATTTGCCTAGCTACCGAATTATTCATTTTCTGACTTCAGTAACGCCTGATAAATGTCTCTCTTGCTCACACCACGATCCTTTGCTACCTGCTTCATGGCTTCCTTTCGATCCATATCTGCATACAGCGCCATGTGCTCCTCGATCGTCATCTCTTCCCAAGACTGCTGCTTTTGCTTCTTTAAGCTCTCAACGTCCACACCCTCGATAACGAGAACACACTCACCTCTCGGCTCCTCCTCGTCACGATAATGTGTCAGCGCACCATCGAGCGTATCCGCATAGACGGTTTCATGCTTCTTTGTCAGCTCGCGGCAGATGCGCACCTTTCGCGATCCGAGTGCCTGAACAAGTTCCTCTAATGTCTTGACCAGATGATGCGGTGCCTCATAGAGAATGATCGTCCTCGTCTCATCCTTTAACTCCTCAAGAACCTGCGCGCGCTGCTTCTTGTCCGCCGGAAGAAAGGCTTCAAACGCAAACCGTCTCGTGGAAAGTCCCGACATCGTAAGCGCCGTGATACAGGCTGCCGGTCCCGGAAGCGATGTCACCTTGATGCCAGCCTCGTAGCATTTTTGCACGAGCACCTCACCCGGATCGGAAATGCCAGGCGTTCCCGCATCGGTAATGCAGGCAATATTTTTCCCCTCTGCCATAAGACCAACCAGATAGTCAGCCTTATCGTATTTGTTATACTCGTGATAGCTTGTCATCGGCGTATGAATCTCAAAATGATTCAACAGCTTCTGGCTGTTTCTGGTATCCTCTGCCGCAATGAGATCGACTTCCTTTAAGGTGCGCAATACACGAAACGTGATATCCTCGAGATTTCCGATCGGTGTCGCACACAGATAAAGCATTCCTGCCATAGATTTTTCCTTTCTTCTTACAATTACTAGTCACTTACCCGGTCATTGAAGGCCGAAGATTCTCACGCCGTTTTGCGAATCGACATACTTAAAGCCTTCCATGAATCCTTTTGATCTGGTCACTCTCCTGCCCATTTTCATCAAAGAGAAACAGCGGAGCCTCAACACGAATCTGCGTGTTGCCTCCTCTTACCCCCTCAATCAAAACAAGATTTGCCTCCTGTGAGCATTTCGGATGCACCATGCACAAACGTCTTGGTGACATGCGATACTGCTTCATCAGGCAGATGATATCCCCAAGGCGATACGGGCGATGCACCATATACATGCGTCCGCCTGGCACGAGTACCTGCACGCCCTCGCGAATTACATCCTCTAGGCTGCACAAAATCTCGTGGCGCGACACCGCCTTACTATAATCGCCGCCAACAAGCCCACTGCCGCCGGCCATGTACGGCGGATTGACCGTCACTACATTGAAGGCACTTTTTCCAAACAGTTCCTTTGTATTTTTCAGATCGCCACAGACGATTGACACCTTCTCTTCCAGATGATTGAGCGCCACACTGCGCGCCGCCATCTCGGCGACCTCCTCCTGAATCTCCAGTCCCGTAAAATGCGATGCCTTTGTCTTCGCTGTCATTAAAATCGGAACCACACCAGTTCCAGTACAAAGATCAAGCACCTTTTCCCCTTCCGCAGCTCTTGCAAACCAGGAGAGAATGACCGCATCCACACCATAGCAGAAGCGCCCCGGATGCTGAATTAACATCAGTCCGTCGCGCTCCAAATCATCCAATCGTTCGCCTGGCTTAAGTGTTTTTGGCTCACTTGTCATTCAGCTTAGACCGCCCTTCCCTCTTGTCAAGCTTGTCCAGATTTTCAAGCTCTTTTAACTCCTGATCGGACAGCTGTGCTTTGTCTTTTCTTCTATGCGGGCGGAATTTCAGCTGAGAAGCCTTATAATTGCGAATCTCCTTCTCGTCCTTATTCACGGTAACGATAACCTTTACCTCCTGGCGAAGCACACTGACGCTGGAAACTTCACCTTTCAGACCGTCATCTGTTGTCACATAATCGCCGACACCCGGCAGCTTGCTGTTTAAATACTCGTAGGTTTCCTCCTCGTTCTTTAAGCAGCACATCAGTCGTC
>CAVCXB010000151.1:0-7429 GCA_963605535.1 Wujia chipingensis | reverse complement strand
ATCAAATCTGGCAGAGTACCACGTCCATAGGAGCGATGCACCGCATGGGCGTGGAGACTTCATTTGCAATTTCAAAAAATAAAATTGTTAAAATAAAATCATGCAATATTATATCATAAAATTTGAAATTGAAAAATAGAATAAGCGATTCTGCATAGAAAATGATAGAAAATTGAAAAGAAAAGAAGAAAGAGATTCGCTATAATGAATCTAGCAAGTGAAACAAGAAATCGTCAGAGATCAACGTTTTGACGATTAAAACTACTGATAGCAGCACAATACGAAAACCAAAAACTGAAAGATTAGTTGGGTTTTGGCAGTGGCTTACAAGAGCCGGAAAGGGAAGCGGATATGACAAAGAAAGAACGCGTGCTTCACGCATTTAACAATGAACCGGTAGATCGTGTACCGATCGCATTTTGGTATCATTTTTCACCAGATGATGATTTTGGACAGGAGACGATTGATGAGCATTTAAAGCTGTATCGGGAAGCCGACTTTGACCTGATTAAGGTAATGTGCGATGGATATTTTAATTATCCAAATCCGGGCATTGCAGAAATTAAAAAGCCAGAGGACTGGTTCAATTTAAAGCCAATGGGTCCAGATCATCCATACATTCGCAAGCAGATTGCACGTGTAAAGGGTGTGGTAGATGCCGTAAAGGATGAGTGCTGTGTATTCTATAATGTATTTTGTCCAATGTCTCTTATGCGTTTTGGTACAAGCGAGGAACTTTTGATGAGTCATTTAAAGGCAAATCCAGAGGCAGTATGCCACGCATTTGAGGTGATTGGAGAGGATATCAAATCTCTGATTGAGGGTGTCATCGAAGAAGCAGGCTGCACCGGCATTTACTATTGCGTACAGAATGCAGAGGAATTTCGTTTCACAGCAGAGGAATACAAAAAAATCGTTACCCCTGCTGAGTTAAAGCTTTTGGAGTATGCGAATACACTGAGTGATAACAATATCCTGCATTGCTGTGGCTGGGCAGGCGATAAAAACCGCATCGAGGTATGGAAGGATTATCCGTCAAAGGCTGTAAACTGGGCTGTTTACGTTGAACATTTAAGCTTAAAGGATGGCAAGAAGTATTTTGGAGGCCGCTGCGTTCTGGGAGGATTTGACAATACAAAGACGGGTGTTCTTTACAGTGGAAGCAAGCAGGCCGTTAAGGCAGAGACAAAGCATATTCTTGAGGAGACAGGAACGATTGGTATCATTCTCGGCGGTGACTGTACCGTTCCGGGAGACATTGACCATGAGCGATTTGCCTGGGTAAGAGAAGCAGCGGATGAGTTTATGGGACGAAAGACGGATAAGAGCATTCATGCAGGAAGGTGATTGAATGAGTTTGGGGAAGTTATGCACCGAACAGATGGAAACCGATGAGAGGGAAATTGCTTCATGGGTTTCCAGCAAAATGCCAGATCTTGTGCAGGATTTAATACGAATCTGCAAAATCCCGAGTGTGGCCGTTGTGCCAGAGGACAAGCAGCCACCGTATGGCTCGGAGTGTGTTCGCGTGCTGGATGAGATGTTAAAGATAGGCTCGGAGTATGGCCTGGAGACAAAGAATTTTGATTCCTGTGTGGGACGAATCCGATATGGAAACGGTGAAAAATCCATTGGAATCTGGAGCCATTTGGATGTTGTTCCGGTATCAGGATGTTGGGAGCATGACCCATTTGAGCCAGTTGTGGAACAGGGATATATGATCGCCAGAGGCTGTCAGGACAATAAAAGCTCTGCTGCGATGGCGCTGTATGTGCTGTTGTATATGAAAGAGCACAACATTAAGCTTCCATACAGTTTGGACGCATATATGGGAACGAGTGAAGAAGTTGGTATGTTTGATATTGACTATTTTGCTAGTCATTATCCGTGCCCAGAGTTATCTTTGGTGCCAGACAGTGGATTCCCGGTATGCTGTGGAGAACGGGGAAGCTTCAATGGAGAGTTGACAGCAAAGAAGGCGGTGGGCAGCAGATTGCGTTCATTGTCATGTGATTGCGGATTGTATTCCGTACCAAATCAGGCAGAGGCAGTCGTCTGTGATGCCCCAGGGATTGCAAAGCTGCTTGACAAAAAACATCCGAATCTAACGGTTGAAAAGCAGATAGAGGATGGAGAAGTTTTCTGGAAACTAACCGCGTATGGTGTAACTGCTCATGGGGCAGCACCTCAGAATGGAAAGAACGCGCTGACACTTCTTTGTGAGACAATTTGCCAGTATGAGCTGGCAGACAAAAAGGACTGTGAAGCGTTGTCATGGATTTGTGCAATTAATAAGGATGGTCATGGAACACCATTGAATGTATTTCGTGAGGATGAGATTTCAGGGCCAATCGTGTTAACCGTGACACAAGGCTGGATTCGTGATGGGCATCTGGTGTTTGGTTTTCTGTCAAAATATCCAGCGGGCTGCAGCGAGGATTTGTCCGTAGCAGCGCGGCAGGCAGCTGCAGAAAATGGATTTTTGCTTGCGGTTACAAGGAATGCAAAGCCAACGCTGTTTGATCCAAAGCATCCGGCGGTTCAAATTATGACAGACATTTATAATCGTTTCACTGGAAATCAGTCAAAGCCATTTGTCATGAGTGGCGGAACTTACGCAAGAAAGCTTCCGAGAGCATTTGCTTGCGGAACGGGAATGCCGCTGCCGCCTGCACCAAAGGGACTGTTTGCACCGGGGCATGGCGATTATCATCAGCCAGATGAAGCAATTTTACTTAAGAGAGTTGAAATTGCACTTGTAATTTATATTAAGGGGATCCTAGAGATTTGCAAAAATGTAGATCTTTAAGATAAATATACCATGGAAGAAAGAGAGGAAGAGAATATGAAGAAATGGAACAAGTTACAGGCTGCTGCAGTGACGGCAGCAATGACTGTATCGACCGCAATGACAGGTATGACAGCAATGGCAGAGACAACAGATGACAGCAAGAAAATTGCGGATGGTGATGTGACACTTACAATTTTCTGCGATTTTCCGTCCAGCGCAAGAGCGTATTACACGGATATGGGAGACAATCCGGTTGTAAAGAAAATGGAAGAGGAAACAGGATTAAATTTCAAGTTTATCCATGCACCGGCAGGAGATGACGGCTCTTTCTTCCAGCAGCTGCTTGCATCCGGCGATCTTCCGGATTTGATGTTCACCAATCTGTTTCAGACGAATTATCCGGGCGGCGTGGAAGGCGCAATTCAGGATGGCGTACTTTATAATGTTACGGATCTGGTTGAAGAGTATGCTACAAACTTCAATAAATTCTGTGAAGAAAGCGGTGATCCGGATATTCAGAAGAAGATCCGCGGTGATGAGGGTGACATTATCAAATTTGGTACCGTATGGCTGCCGCCGACAGATGACAATAAGGTATTTAATGGTTTGATTGTACGTCAGGATTGGCTGGACAAGTATGGTCTGGAAGCACCGGTAACTATTGATGATTATACGAATGTACTTCGCACATTTAAGGAGAATGGTGTAGAGATTCCGCTTGCACTTTGCCAATTTACACAGTCTCAGTTCTATGCAAATAATCCGATTGCGTCTGCATTTGATGTCTCAATTCAGGACTTTGATCTGGATGACGATGGAAATGTAACTTACAGCAGAGAAAAGGATGGCTACAAGGAGTTTCTTGAAGTCTTAAAGGGATGGGCAGATGAAGGTCTGATTGATACCGGTTTTGTCAGCCGTACAATAGACGATTCCCTGAAACTGTTTGAAAATGGTACTGCCGGTATGTGCTTTGCTCATACGTATAACGTAAAGATGGCAGTTGCAGCTGGTCAGGCAGTTGATCCGGATTTTAAGCTGACTGCTTGTGTACAGCCAAGAGTAAATGAAGATGATACCACACATATGTCAAAGATTACGGCATCTGTTAATAGCCAGTCCTGGCAGGTATCTGCTATGTGTAAGCATGCAGAAGAAGCTGTTAAATTTGTGGATTATCTGATGGATGAGGATACCATGTTAATGACCGCGTGGGGTACCAATGAAGATGTACAGACCTATGAGATCAATGATCAGGGAGAAAGAGAATTCACCTCTTTTGTAACAGATAACCCAGATGGCTTGGATTACAATACCGTGCGCAGTTTGTATATGTGCGCACCATTCCAGGTTAAGTACGATGAGACAATGGAGGCTTCTCAGTATTCCTTACCGGAGTGTCACCAGTCTTGGGATGCATGGGGTGATGGTAATGATGGTGCACATTGTCTGCCGACTTACCTTACTCTGACAGTTGACGAGTCAAAGGAATTGACCGATATTAAGACAAAGCTTTCCAATTATTCCGATGAAAAGGTTTACGGATACATTTTTGGAGAAGAAGATCTCGAATCAGATTGGGATAGTTTTGTAGAACAGTTAAAGGATCTGGGCTGCGAGCGTGCAGCAGAAATTTATAAGGCTGCTTATGACAGATATCAGTCTCGTGGAGAGAATTAATAAAACAGGCAGAAATTACAGTCTCTGCTGAATAAGAGCCAGGGTGGGCAGCAGGCGGATGCAGTTTTCGCGGTGTGCCTGCCCTGATTTGCATGGAGGATTTCTATGAAAGCAAAAACAACCGCACAGGTGCAGAAAAAGAAAGGTTCGTATGGAACTCGCCTTCTGCATAATATAAAGTCGCATCCATTGCTGTATCTGATGATCCTGCCAGTTATTCTTTATTATCTGGTATACCATTATTATCCAATGTATGGACTGAGCATTGCTTTTTATGATTATGTTCCAATTAAGGGCATTCGCGGAAGTGAGTTTGTCGGTTTGGAGAATTTCAAAGCATTTATTACCGATCCGTACTTTTTCCGTACAATGAGAAATACATTGACAATTAACGTGTTGCTTCTCATCTTTGGATTTCCATTTCCGATTCTGTTTGCGGTTTTGCTGAATGAATTGAACAGTTCAAAGCTTCGGAAAGTAACACAGACGATTACTTACATGCCGCATTTTATTTCTACTGTTATTATTTGTGGTTTGATGCTTGATTTCTGCGGAGAAAAAGGCGTTTTAACAAGTATTATTTGTGGAATTACCGGAATGGAGCATGTTAATTTGTTTAGTAAGTCTGCATGGTTCCAGCCATTGTATGTATTAATGTCAATTTGGCAGGAATTTGGTTGGGATTCCATTATTTACTATGCGGCATTAACGGGCATTGATCAGGAGTTATATGAGGCAGCAGAGATTGATGGTGCAAATCGCTGGGAAAAAATTTGGAATATTACAATCCCGGGCATTTCCCAGACAATCGTGATCTTATTAGTCATGAGAGTGGGAAATATGATGACACTTGGCTGGGATAAGATTTTGTTATTGTACAATCCAATGACATATAAGACTTCAGATGTTATTTCTACATATGTATATCGAATTGGTTTAACGAATTTTCAATATAGCTTTGCAACCGCAGTTGGCTTCTTTAACTCAATTATTAACTTTGTTCTGCTGATTCTTGCCAATACCGTCAGCAGAAAGGTCAATGAGACCAGTCTGTGGTAGAGGAGGAGTGAATGCAAGATGAAAATAAAAACGATTTCTAAATGGAGAAAAACATCGGTATTCAATGTGATAAATGTTGTCATTATGTTTTTTCTGATGTTTATTACGCTATATCCGATGTATTATGTTGTAGTCGCTTCTTTCAGTGATCCATTATTGTTAAAATCACATACAGGTCCATTGGCATGGATCTTAGGCAGTCCAACGCTTGCAGGTTATAAGCGTACCTTGTCCAACAAGAGTTTATTCATGGGATTCAAAAATACAATGTTTTATTTGATTGTTGGAACGACAATGCAGGTCATTTTGACGAGTATGGGCGCGTATGTTTTGACAAGAAAATCATTTATGATCCGAAAGGGTGTCATGAAAATGATCGTATTTACGATGTTTTTCAGCGGCGGTCTGATCCCGATGTTCTTTGTCATTCGAGATACTCATATATATAATACCATTTGGGTTTCCAGTGTCCCGTATGCAGTCAGTGCATTTAATTTGATTATCATGAAGAGCTTTTTTGAATCACTTCCAGAGAGCTTGGAGGAGGCAGCCATTATTGATGGTGCAAATGATTTTACGGTATTCTCAAAAATTATTATGCCATTGTCAAAACCGGTTATTGCAGTTATGATTCTATATTATGGCGTTGGTCAGTGGAATTCCTGGTTTCCGGCAGCAATGTTTACCAGAGATCGTGTATTATATCCGCTTCAGATGATTCTTCGTGAGATTCTGATTGAAAATGAATCCCTGACAGCAGATTCCTTAACACAGGTAATGGAGGATTCGTTCTCCAGTGAACTGGTAAAATATTGCACGATTGTTGTATCGACTGTTCCGATTCTTATTATATATCCATTCCTTCAGAAGTATTTTGAGAAGGGAGTTATGATTGGTGCCGTTAAGGGTTGATCGTCGAAAGGAGGCAGATATGATCGATCAGGAATTATTTCAAAAAATTGATTGTTGGTTTGAAGCGCATAGAGAGGCACTTTTAACGGACTTAGAGCGCATGGTGCGGATTCCAAGCGTATCGAAGCCCTCAAAGCCAGAGGATATTGAGGCAGATGGACCATTTGGACTAGGCTGCAAGCGAGCGATGGATGAGATGCTTACAATTGCAAAAGAGCATGGCTTTTGTACGAAAAATTGTGAGTATTATGTGGGAACCATTGGCGAGGGCGAGTTCCATCCTGAAAATACCATTGGCTTTTGGAATCATTTGGATGTGGTTCCAACCGGCGAGGGCTGGAGCCAGAATCCGTTTGAACCTGTTCAAAAAGATGGTTTTTTGATTGGACGTGGTGCACAGGATAACAAAGGACCAGCGATTGGAATTCTTTATTTGATGCAGTGCATTCGTGAACTGTCGATTCCAATGAAGCACGAGCTTCGGCTGTTTGTTGGCTGCGATGAAGAACGAGGAATGTCTGATCTGGAGTATTATACGAAGCATTATCCGACCCCGGCACTTTCGATGATTGCCGACAGTGGATTTCCGGTTTGTTATGGAGAAAAGGGAATTGTAGAAGGGCAGTTTCTTTCAACAGCAAAGTTTGAATCGCCTGTACAGATAGTTGCAGGAGGCTCTGCGAGCAATATGATCCCAGATCGCGCGAAAGCAGTGTTTGCGTATTCTGATGAATTGTATAGAGAATTAAAAAGCAAGGAAGAACCTGAAAAATTGGCTGTTGAACTTGGAACGGATAAAGAGACCATCTGTGTGACTGCTTTTGGAACCAGCCGTCACAGTGCATTTCCAGAGGGAAGTGTGAATGCGATTTATCAGTTGGCAAGTGCGCTGTGCGACATAAAAATGCTTGGAAGTGTAAATCAAAAATTGTTTTTGGAACTGGCAGGAGTGACAAAAGAATACTACGGTGAAACTGAGAAAATCGC
>CAVCXB010000150.1:0-7498 GCA_963605535.1 Wujia chipingensis | reverse complement strand
TTCTGCCATCACAGCGTACATTGTAATGGATTGCGTCCATAAAAACCACCGCATAGATGCTTTCAAGCGGCCTCTGCTGCCATTCTTTCACCACAGGAAGTATTTTGTCCGTTATTCGGCTTACAAGACTGTCCGATACCTCAAGTCCGTAGATATCTTCGATATGCCCCGAAATATCGTTGGTTGTCATCCCTTTGGCATACATTGAAAGTATTTTTTCTTCTATATCTCCGGCGAGAGATGTTTCGTTTTTCCTGATTATCTGCGGTTCAAATTCGCCGTTCCTGTCTCGAGGTACGGCTATTTCAACCGATCCGGCACTTGTTTTGACTTTTTTCCGGCTGTAGCCGTTTCTGCTGTTATCGGTATCTTTGTTTCGATAATTGTACCTACTGTACCCGAGTTCATCGTCAAGTTCCGCTTCAAGTCCGTTTTCGAGCACTTCTCCGACCATTTCTTTGAATACCGAACGCAGGTCACTGTAATCTTCTACTTCCAGCAATTGCAGAAACTCTCTCAGTTTTTCTTTTCTTTCCTTCTTTGCTGCCCGTACCTCCGGGCTGTCTTTGTACTTTGGCATTTTTTTACCTCCATAATGATATCTTTATTCTATACCTTTTCGGAGGTTTACACAAGATATTAAGAAGTCTCCAATTTTCTCTCCGTCGGGGGATATCATTTTTTCCTGCAATTCAATTTTGACATCACCCGCAGTGATAGTGTTCTTTGCTGTATTTTCTGCCGTAAAATAAGCAAGAGAGCCGTAGGCAGCGGTAACTGCTATTACAGTTATCGCAGACAGCAATAGTAATTTTGTCTTTATGCTTCGTTGTTTCATAAAATAATCTTCCTTTGCACGGTTGTTTCTGACAAGGCCATATGCGAATATCCGCCGTGTGCAGCCGCCGGGTACTCGCATATGACCTGCACCTCAAAAGGAAGAGGTGCAAGTCAATACTATGGTGTGGAACAGGGTGCTATCAGTTGCCGTCAAACGCAGCGAACGCATCTTCCCATGTTGCAAAACCATTGGTCTGAATTGCCTGAGCTGTAACATCAATGTGGAAAGTGCCGTTTTGACTGATTCTTGTGGTAATATCATTTTCCGTGATTTTCTCGGGAATCTTTACTTCGGAGAACATAGCGGAAGTGTCATCGCCGGGAGCGAGAACCTCGGTATACTTCAGCGTAGCGACAAAATCGCTGGTGGGATGATTCGGACCGGACATGTCGTAGGCAATGTCTGCGATTTCCCAACCATCTCCGAGCGAATCGTTAATGAGGGCAATGAACGCTTCCTCCTGCGGAGCCGTCCACACATTTTCGTTATACAGACCAAGCCAGTTCATACCGTTTTCGATGGTAACAATGGCACGGACATAGGCGGAATTTTTACCTACATTGTGCACGGTCGGGTCTTTAACGAGTTCTGCTCCGGGATAGACATCCTCAATGCCGTACTCATTGGAGGTTACACGATCGCCTTCGGGATCGGTAATATCGGTTTCATCCAGTGTAATTTTGACATTACCCATGGTGAATGTGTTTTCGGCATTCTTGGTGTCGGTAAAGTATGCAAGAGATGCACCGGCAATTGCCATAACAGCAATTACGGCAGCAAGTGCGAGTGTAACTATCTTCTTTTTAGTCATGATTCGTTCCTCTCAAATATAATTTTTAGTTTGCCCACGGATTGAAATTTGCACCAAAGGCAGCGTCGATGGCGGCATCTGCGGAATCAAAACCATCCGCCTGAACGCCAACTGCAAAAACGGGGAGGGTTACGCCGTTGGAAAGGTCATAATCAATAACGGAAGTTACTCCATTGCGAGTGACCGTCCAATTCGTGCCGTCAAAATTTACATCTTTGTCAAGGTAAACGCCGACATAAGCTGCACAGCCCGCAATCTCATCCTTTGTCAATACATCGGCATAGGTCGAATAGTAAACATTGTAGAAAATGCCGTCATCATCCGTGAATGTGCCAACCTTGGTCATATCACTCCATGTGTATGCCTTGTCTGCAGTTGTACCGTCAAGTCCGACAAAGGTGTCTTTACCGGGCTGATTGATATGAAGGATGTTATCTGCTGCTTTTTCAGAATCAAGAGCTGCCGGAACGGCGATATACGCACGAACATAGGCATCATTGTCAAGGTTCTTAATGGTAACAATTTTATCGACATAGTTCTTTGCAACAGACAAACCAAGGGCGTCTTTTTCTCCCTGCGCAGAACCAACGATAGGCATGAGTTTCTTTTCCTGCTCGAAGTCCTCAAGACCACCTTTGCCGTCGCGCTGCTTTTCAATCAGCTCAATTTTCACCTTACCAACCGTGAATGTATTGGTCGCGTCTTTTGTATCTGTTAAGTAAGCAAGAGATGCCCCGGCAATCGCCATAACGACGAGTATCGCCGCCAGACACAGGGAAACAATTTTCTTTTTTGACATAGTCATTGTCTTTTTTCCTTTCATGTTATGTAGTAAATTAAGAAAAGGAGCAGTTACTGTGCTGTTTTTGCAGTTGTCCATGCGGTTGCAACATCAGTGATGTTGTCCTGCTGCACCGCATAAGCCGTAAATGTCAGCTTAGGATAGGTGTCGGCAGTCAGGGCGTTCAGCATCTGCTTTGTCACGCCGTCCTTTACGGTTACTTTGTTATCTTTTAAAACCGCAAAATCACTGTCCGCAGTGGTAGCACCAACCGTGCGATAATAAACACCTGTTTCGCCTGCAAGTGCAGTCCAGCCGTCCGCTATTTCATAGGTCATAAAGTCTGAAAATTTCGCATTCACAGACTCCTCGACTTTTACGAACAACCAACAAGCCTCACTGCCGGCTTTTACCGTGACCTTCGGATCCTTGTCTATCGTATTGCCCGGAACCATTTTGTAATCTGTGGTTGTTTCAGCCAATCCGATATTGATATCACCGACTGTAAAGGTGTTTACAACGGGATCGGTCTTTGTACTTAGCCATGCAAGAGTGCCGCCGATTGCACAGCAGAGTACAAGTGCAATTGCCGCAACGGAAATCCATGCTTTTTTCATGCTCGTTCCTCCTTTCCTCCGATTTTGGGGATACTCTATAAATATGGCAAAATGCCGTATTTACCGTAAGTTTATTTGCTGGCTTCTGCCCATGCTGCAGCGGCTGTGGCAAATCCGTCTGCTTGAATTGCATATGCAGTAACATTGATTTCGGCATTTGCATAATTCGATACGACCGCGTCATCGGTCAATTTGAAGCTCTCGAAAACGGGATAATCAATCGCTGCCGAAGTGTTGTTGGCAGAAACGGTCATATAATAAACGCCGTTTACCCCGTCGAGTGCAGTCCAGCCGTTTGCCCTAATCTGATCGGCAATTTTTGCGTCAGCTTCAATATCGGCAAGACCGTTTTCAATTTTCACAAACAAATACGACGCTTCGCTGTCAGCAGCGAAATGGACGATAGGATCCTTGGTATATTCATGACCCGGGATCAACTTGTAGGTGTTGGCTTTTACACGGTCGGCTTTTTCAATTGTGTTACCGTATCCGTCTACCTTTGCCTCATCTAATGTGATTGCCACTTTACCAACCGTAAAGGTGTTGTTAACGGAATCGCTTGATTTTAAGAAAGCGATTGTTGTAAACACCGATACGGCGACAAGTAACACCGCACAGAGCGACAGCACCAATGCTTTTGTCTTTGTTTTCATTACAAAAACCTCCTGAAATATATTTGGGAGCCTTACGGCGTTACCCCTTTGTCATTTGCTCCGCCTTCTTCGCCGAGCTTCTTCTTTTTGCCCGTATCTAAAATATCCGGCAAAAAAACAAGAACAATTAAAACAGCAGCCGCTCCGATTGACAGATATATTCCCGGAGGATTCTGCACAAAGTTTGCAAAGTATCCGAGATACGGGATGGAGAATACCGGCTTACCGATAATGTTTTTGCAATGGACGGGTGTTCCGTCCGGAGAATCGTTTGCATCACCTTGCGTTCGGAAACGAATAACGCTTTTATCTTCTTCATCCGGAATAATTTCAATAATGCGGTGCGTTGCGACCGTTTCTTTATCTAACATAAAAGTGATGGAATCTCCGACTTTCAAATCTTCCGCTTTAACGCTTTTTACATATAAAAGGGAACCTGTCGGATAGGTCGGTTCCATTGAACCCGATACTACGGCGTATGTTTTTATGCCGACAATGCGTACCCCAACTAAAGCGATAGCAAGAATAACAACAGCAGCCACGAGAACGGAACTAATGATGTTCCATGCTTTCTTTATTGTTTGATTCATTCTGTTGACTCCTTTTTTGATTCTTCCAACATTTCCGGCTTAGCGTTAATCGAGACGAATCCGAAAATCTGCCGAAACATCCATTTCATAGTAGTTTCGTCGTTTGCAATTTCATGATTTAGAGTTCTTGCGGCAAAGGAAAGCATTGTATCAAATATCTGATGCAACAGCATATCCACATTTACATCTGTCCGAAATGCAAATCTGACTTTTTCAATCAAGGGCTTATAAAAATCAAGATGCCTGTCATACGCATACTCTTTGCAATTTGCAGAATAATAATATCGGATATAAAAACGGCAATCCTCCGGCTTTTCAATGATGAAATTCCAACACGATTTCCAAAGCAAAAAGCATCTTTCCTCCCATGTTGGTCCGGAAAGTTTCATGATTGGCAGTGTATTTTGAATATGATGCGCAAATCGTACATCTTCGGAATAAAACGCTTCCGCCAATAAATCCTCTTTATTCTTGAAGCAACGATAAATATAAGATTCGTTAAATCCGGCATCTGCAGCAATGAGTTTTGTAGTTGTCTTATCAAGGCCGTCGGTCGCAACGATATGAACGGCACTTTTTATGAATTTCAGACGCATACTTTCCTTTTGCTCCATATAGACATCTCCTTTTCTTACGGACAAGTAGTAGTCACTACTTTGACGCCGTAAAAAATGGTGAACCGGTAACTTGGGGTTCACCGAAACACACCAAAGAGCTTCGTAGAGTTCGTCACTCAATGGGTAGCGATTGAAAAGTTTATTTTTTCAATCGTTTGTGTCGAGACGAAAAAATGCCTTAAATCTCGCAGTTTCATAGAGTTCGTCACTCAATGGAAACAAGAGAAATAAGGCATTGCAGATGGGAAATTCGCCGTTTTGATTACCAAATGACACAAAAGTTTGACTGCTGAGATTAAAAACCGACCGCATTCAATTTACTCATGTTGTTACGCTTGAGTTCCATAGAAGAGTGAACATATCTCTCAAGTGTAATGGTAGTTGTTGCATGTCCTAAAATTTCAGACAGCGATTTAATTTCAAATCCAACCTCAACCGCTCTCGTGGCAAAAGTATGACGCAGTGTATGGCAATGCACTCCGTCAAGATTGCACTCACGGGTGTATTTTTCCATACGGTATTGCAATGTCCGGGGCTCCATAAAATCGGGTGTTCCGGTCAATATATAAGCACTTGAATTTTGCGGATTCATTTTTCGGCACAAACTTATTACCGATTCCGTCATCGGTATCGTTCGAACGGATGTGTCGCTTTTAGGATCACCGATTACGATTCGAGTTCGTCCCTCACTTTTCATATCAACATCATGAAGCCTTTGAAGTGTAGCAACAATTCGAATTGATTTATCTCGCAGATTTATATTGCCCCATTTCAAGGCACAGAGTTCTCCGATTCTGAGACCGGTGAACAATGCAAGTAAAACTCCGAATTTGCAGGCATCCATATCATCTAACAGGTAAGATATGAGGTGATTTTGCTCCTCGAGCGACAAAACTCGCATTTCTTTTTTTCCTTCTCTGGGGTAATTGATTTCAATGGATGGAAATGTCCCCGGAAATTGTGTCGCCGTATACTTTAAAACCCCATGAAGCACAACAAGAATGTCATGAACGGTTTTTACCGCTAATTCTTCGTCAAACAACAACTCTTGTGAGAAATCCTCGATTAACCCGGTTGTGATACCGAGCGGAAAACACCCTCCGAGCTTTGGTTTAATGTGCTTTTCGAGGACGGTGCTGTACTTAATATAGGTAGACTCACGAATTTTGTTTTTTCTAAGCCTAAGCCATTCGTCGCAGTAAAAAGCAAAGCGATGTTTTGCTCCGCTCGTGGGGATTGGTGTCCCCTTCAGAAGCGCAGCCTTCATTTTTGTAACTTTTTCCTTTGCTTCACGATATGTCTTTCCATAGCAAAATCCATATTTGATTTTGCCGGACAATTCATATCCTTTGATGTACCTTGCTTCCCACCGTCCGTCTTTTCTTTTGAAGATGTTTTCTCCTTTAGCCATGTTTATGACCTCCTTGTTTTATTAGCTTAAAAAGCTATGTATATTTTACCTGACACTTATTTCTTTTTTCGACTGCTGATTTGACTGCTTTGCAATCTCAAAAAAGAGCAAGATAGCCAACAATTTTGATTTGTGAATATTAATTTTGAAGATTTTCCGAAAAAATCACACGATTTCTCCATTTCCTATTGCTTTTTTTGAGTTTACATGCTATAATTTATCCGTATTTGAGTGATGTGGAGCGTTCATTGAGTGACGAACTCTACGAAAACATCGTGCATATTTTTCAGCCATGATTGAATTGATCATGGCTGATTTTGTTGTAGAAAAAAGATACGGCAGAAAGAAAAAGGCCGCTGTGTGCTTTTAATGCTCACGGCGGTCTTTTCTGTATATCAAGATAATCTCGGTTATTGTTTTTCTTTCTGCTTGTTATTGCTTTTCAGTTGGGTAGTTCACTTTCTCCTTCCACCATGACAGGTGGCACCTGTCAGCTTGTAGGCGCAGTTGCCCCTTGGCGGAGGATTTTGTTTTTTACTCCGCTTTCAACCGAAACAGCAGACTGCTCTTGCCGCCTTTCTTTCGGTATCGCTGCTCGGTTTCGAGAACCCCTGCTCTTCTGAGGTCACGGATCCCGCGGCGGACGGTGGACGCCGAGAGCTTGAGGTCAGCGGCTATGGTCGGTATGGCAGGCCAACACTCGTTGTTCTCATTCGTCCGGTCGGCGAGGTAGATATATACCGCAACGGCTCTGTGCGGCAATTCCATGCGGTAAAGGAAATCAAGACGGCTCATTCGGTATCACCTCGGTTTCACTTAAATCTTTGATGATCTCTGCTTCCGTTAAGTCGGTGGCAGTTTCTTTTTTCGGCGGTGAGGTACGGATGGGCTTGCCGCCTTTGTTCTTATCTTTCGGCGGAGTTCTCTGCGGCTCGTTCTTGGGGCTGTCCTGCTGTGCCTGACCGCCGCCGACCGAGCTGCTCGGAGCAGGCGTTTCTTCTTTCCACTCCGGCGGATATTTTTCGAGGATGCCGTCCTGAATTTCTTTCTTGTCGGCATACTTGACCTCACGGTTGCCTTGGTCGGGTACAGCGTATGGGTGTTCATCGTCAAACTCGATGCCCCATTTGAAGAACAGCTTGAGGTGTACTCTCATCGGATGCACACCCGTTTTCAT
>CAVCXB010000149.1:0-7503 GCA_963605535.1 Wujia chipingensis | reverse complement strand
TTTTACGAATACCATCCTGCTGCCAGCACTTCCACTATTCCAGTCTCAAAGTCAATCGCAATCGTAACCATGTTAAATTCTTCCGTATCTGATGTCCAATCATGGTCTGATGTTCCCAGATACATATACAGGCGTGTTCCCTCGGCCTTTGTCACACCTGCATATTCAGCTCCGCTTATGATACATGCGATTTCTTTTTCTCCTGTATCATATGAGATCCGCTCGACTGCAATCTTATCACCGCGCTGTGCATATGTGATTCCATATGCATATTGATCCGACGTACACATAACATCCCAATCGGACGAAGAATCCAATATACGACATTCTTCTTCGTCTATATCATATTGATACAAAACATTATTTGCCTTGTAGACAAACTTTCCATATGCTTCATATGAGCGAATTTCGGTATCGGATGAATGCTCATAAGCAATCGTCTGCGGATTTGCAAGCGTTTTTTCATCTGCACATATCAGCTCATCATTACGGTTTCTCATATATACTCTGCCGTCTTTTGCATCAAATGCATACACATACTCATCCGACTCGGCAATCACATTTCCGCTCCAGTCGTATACGGTCATGCTCTGGTAGTCACCGCTGTAAATTGCATTCTTCGTCAAAAGCCATTTTCCGGTACTTGCTCCGCCACTGGCATGTTCATCATTTTTCTGACATTCCAAGAGCTTCGTATCATCCTCATATAATACATATGTATCTGTATAGGTACTGTAATCGTCACTGGCTACGCTGCTCTCACGTACAAGGCGATATTCATGACCATTATACCACGTACATGGACTTCCCTCATTGATATAACCGATATTTTTGTGGAATCCAATATTTCCAAAGATCTCTCCATCTTTCTCATAAAAAGAATCAAGGCTGGCCGTTGATGCTTCATTGGACGTTTCTTTGGACTCTTCACTGGAAGCATCCTCTTTCTTATACAAAACACTTACATTATTTGTAAAGGAATCGAGCCCAATCCTGTCCGTAAGCTGTGCTGTCTTTAAAAATACAGACTGCTTCAATTCTTCTATTTCATTCTCCACAATGGACGCATTTTCCAAACCTGTCCCTGCCTTCTGCTGTTCCTCCAAAAAACTGATATTACGAGACTCAATCTCATTCAGGCAGCTTGAGTCAAACGCCTCTGGTGCAACGGTTCCGCTATACCAGGACATCTGATCAAAATAGGTCTGCAGCTTTGTATCCGAAAACCTTCGTCCATGACGCGCATAAATCTCATTTTTGGCAATACGAATATCTTCGTTTGACAATTTGAAAATGTCGCTCCGGTCAAGTATACGTGTATCGCTGTCCTGAAATACCATGTAGTCAATTTTCTTTGCCTCTTCTGATGAAACTTCTGAAGAAACTTCTGACGAGGCTTCACTTTCCGTACCAGCCGCATATACTGTTTTGCCGCACACATAGCTGCTTCCTGCAGACAACCCGATCGCTGTTCCCACTCCTGCCAACGTATAAAACCATTTTTTTCTTCTGATATCTTTTCTCATAGAATCCCCTGCTTTCCTTATGTGTAAGCTTTCGACAAGTATCTCTACTACTTTTATCTTACCATCTTATCCATCCCCTTACAAGAAGATTTTACGTTTTTTGCTGATTTTTGACATCCTCCGCGTAGATCGTCAATGCCTCATTCCAGCTGGCATACGCGTCCTCACTTCTGTGATCTGCCAGTTCCACATTTTCATTTAGCCATTTTCCGATATACGCCGATATCTTAACGGCACCGTAGTAGTTTACATGATCTCCCTTATCTCTGCTGTCGGTCGACCATGTAATCGCAACTTCATCTGATTTCACATTCAAATCTTCAAATGGAATCCCCAAATTGTTTGCCAGCTCTGTCACGGCATTATGGCGCGCCATATTCCAGTTTTTTACACTTGGGATACTTACCAATACCAGCTGCGCACCGTTTTGTTTGCACAAATGTATAATTTCGCGCAAAATCAGCTGATTCAAAAATGGAATGGCCTCCTTTTCATCTGTCGGCTGCATATAGGAATCGGCTGATGCTGAATTTGAAACACAGCTGATCTGAAAGCCTTTGTATTTTTCAATATGTGTGTATGAGACTTCATCTGAAAAATCACTTGTTTTCAATGTTTTCCATCTGTCGTGCCAATGAAAAACAGGCATATACGTCTCCATCTTTTTAAACAGCCAGTTCGCAGGTGACGTTTGTCTGTACAATTCATTTGTTTCCAGCATTACAATCTTAGGCTTTTGCGTCTTAAAGATTTCTTTCAAAAATCCCCATGACGCTTCCATGCGCTGACCGGGCGTACCGCACACATATGATGTAATTCCATATGTTTTCCACATTTCAAGCGGAGAAATCGCGCTGTAGCTCTCACTGTCTCCGACGATTGCCACATCAATGGTATTTGCAGGTTCTGCCAGAATACCGTTGGCCCTTTCTTCTTCCATCCCGGCAGATGCTGTATTGTCTTTCGGTGTCACAACCACTCCGGCTGCTTTTATCAAAAAAAGCAATATGCAAAAAAACGCTGCTGTTTTTCCAATGCTGCAAAGCAGCTGCTTTTTATTCTGTATATTCCATTTCATCACTATCACCCGTTATTATTAAAAGTTTGCATAGATCGGATCCAATGGAAGGTAGCCTGTTCCATATGCACCAAATAAAATGGCAGCCATTACCAGACTATAATATACACTCCATCTTACCCAAACCGGAAAACCTGCCACTTTCTGACGCAGGCAGATTCCCTTTTCACGCATTACATCCATTGCAAAAACACAGATTACGCAGACTCCGACGATCGCGAAGTCCTGCATATCCATGCCGAGCGTGAGCAATGTCCCATTTGAAATGCCTTTTACTGTAAAGCCTGTCACCATTCGCGCAAACATTGAGAAGCCTTTTGTCAGCGTATCTGCCCGAAAGAACAATTCTCCAATATTCACAAGTATTACCGTCCTTATGATCTGCATTGCGTGATAGCTCTTTGTATCGCTTTTTATCGTAAGCTTCGCCATCAGTTTTCTGGAAAAAGGCTCTGTAATGCTTCCCATGAGAATCAGGACGAAATGATAGAGTCCAAAGAATAGATAATTCCATCCGGCTCCATGCCATATGCCATTGCATATCCATACGCAAAAAAGTGCAATTGCTCCCGATACCAGCGGGCCAAAGTGATTGCCAAGCTTTTTTCTTGAAGCCATTGTAAGTTTTTTAAGCGGTTTTGACATTGACACCGGATAAAACAGATAATCGCGAAACCATGTTCCAAGCGTGATATGCCATCTTGTCCAGAACTCTGAAATCGTCCTTGAAAAGAATGGCTGTCTGAAGTTTTCCGGAAAACGAATGTCAAAAATCTCTCCGATACCCAATACAACATCCATGGCTCCCGAAAAATCCATATACAGCTGAATGGTATAACCGATCATTCCCACGGCAATCACGCCGCCGTCACATGCCGTATAATTATTAAAAATGGTAGCGATCATTTTGTTTAAGCGATCGGCCACTACCAGTTCCTTAATCAATCCGATCAGGATTCGCTGCATACCAAATGTCAGGTTATGCCACGTAACCGGTCTTCCCTCCCACAGGGAGTCAGCCGTCTGCTGATATCTGCTGATCGGCCCCTCGGAAAGCTGTGCAAAAAATCCCAGGTAAAGTACCACACGGAAAATATTATGGTCTGCCGGAATTGTTTTTCTATATACGTCAAATAAATACGAAGCTGCCGTCATCGTATAAAATGAAATTCCGATTGGGAGTGCAAAATGGACTGTTGGAAGCGAAACAGAATGACCCAATGCCTTCATGCAATTACTTGTTGTTGTCAGCAAAAAGCCACTGTATTTTAATACAGCTAAAATACCAAAAACAATCAGAAGAGCTGCCGCCACGATCCATCTTCGTTTCGTCTGCATCTTCCCTTTGAGCTGTTTTTTCTGTTCTTTTTGATCCTTTGGGATGTTTGACAGACGCTCCTTTTCTGATTCAAAATTTTTCTCAATAAGAAGGGCTGCTGCATATACGGATACTGATGATGCCGCAAAAAAAACCAGAAGTGCCTTGCTCACAATCAGAAAAAACAAAAGACTAAAGCCTAAGAGTACTTTCCACCGGTGTCTGCCCGGCATCAGCTGATAGCAGACAACCACCAGTGGAAGAAACGCTCCCAGAAAGGAAAGCGAAAATACGGATTCCATCCTTACTCTTCCTCCTGAAGCCGCGTGATCAGCGCCCATATTGCCTTTGCCGAATTAAAGTTTGACGGTATAATCTCTACCGTAGGAATCGTTACATCAAACTCATCTTCCAACTCTGCCACTAATGACAAGATTGCCATTGAATCAAGATAGTGTCCATCGATCAGATTCTCGCAATTCTCATAATCTGCCTCCGGCTGAATTTCCTCTAAAATTTCAATTAAACGCTCCATTTTCTTTTTTCCTTTCTTTTTCCCTCTTGGGGTTATTTATGTAAATGCAGATCTGCACTGTTTAAATTCTGTGTCTGCACTTCATCTCTTACATGCAATACGGTGCCATCCTCACGCATCAATAATACATGAGGCAGACTTCGGCTCAAAAATAATGAAATGCCTTCTGTCACGCAATACGCTCCGGCGTTTAAAAACGCTAACAGCATACCTTCCTTTAGCGGTGGAAGCATCATCTGCTTTGCCAGAATATCATTTCCTGTGCAAAGAGAACCACAAATATTCCATGGCATGTTTCCCTTTTCATTTGAATTTCCTATTACATGCATTACCGGCTGCTTCATTGCCATCATCTGACCATAGTAAGAAATCTGGTGAATGCCGCCGTCTATGATCGCATAATGCTGTCCCTTGTTTTCTTTCACATCTACGATCCGCGTAAGATATGTGCCGCAGGAGGCTGCAATGCTTCTTCCAAGTTCAAGTGTCATCTGCACATCGCTTTCACACTCACAGGACAGCCGTTCTCTTGTCTGCTGCATAAGCTTTGCAAACTCATCCAGAAAGCTTTCCTCGTCAAACTCTTCGCCAAAGTAGCAAACAGGAAAACCGGGGCCAAACTCCAGCTCCTTAACAAGAAATTTTTCCTCCTGCCACAACGCTTTCGCAATGTCACACAGTCCGTCCAGTTCTCTTTTTAATCTTTTTACAGACTGCTTTTGTGTACCGCTGAAATATTGAATGCCGATAAAGTCAAGCTGCGGATATTCTTCTCTCTCTTTTATGATCTCAAAAAGCTGCAATTGATCCATTCCAAATTGATTTCCGCTTGTAAGCCGCAAAAGTACCTTCACATGCTTCTTCTGTTCTTCTGCCGTCTTTGCTAACAGCGCAATCTGATTTTTTGACTCTGCTGTATAGATTCCTTCTCCGCCTGATTCCAGCATCCATTCTTTGATAAAAGACGGTGTCTTATATACGCCTGAGATGACCATTTTTTCAAATGGCACACCTGCCTGCATACATATTTTTGCTTCTCCGGGAGAACATGCTTCAAAACGTTCTACGTTGTTTTTCAATGCTCCTATGAGAAACGTATTGGCCTTCACAGCATAACAAAGATTTGTCTTTTGCGCAATATGCTTCTTAAGATAAGAAACTCTCTCTTTTAGTTTTTCTATCTCAAACAGATACATAGAGCCTTCATATGTCTGCGCAAGCTGTCTTAAAAGTACTTCATTTTCTATCATTTGTTCACCTTCTTATTTTTCCTTTCCTGCAAAAGGCTCATCAATCCCGCACGATCCAGCTTTCCATTTTTAGTAAGCGGCATGCGTTCTACCTGCATCAGCAGTCCCGGCACCATATAAACCGGAAGAATTTCGCGAAGCTGTCTGTGCAGTTCCTTCTTATCAATATTTCCCTGATAAAAACCATACAGACGCTCCTTTTTTTGATCGAATATGCAGCATCCTCTGTCTACTCCGTCAATCTTCTCAAATGCAGCTTCAATCTCCTCTAGCTCTATCCTGTGTCCGAGATATTTTATCTGAAAATCCTTTCGCCCGCAAAAGTACAGCTCTTTGTCTTCACCAAAATATCCCAGATCGCCTGTTCTGTATATACGTTCCTGATAGAATGAATGAAGCGGATTTTGCACGAAGCGTTCGCTTGTCTGCGCTTCATTTCGATAATATCCCAGCGCAAGTGCAGTTCCTCTTACGCATATCTCGCCGGTTATGCCGGCTTCTTCAATTTTTTTATTTTCTTCATCCAACAAAAAAACATGCTCATTTGGGAATGCCTTTCCTATCGGAATGCCATTTTCATAATCACAGTCCCTTTGGATCCTGTGGTAAGTGCAATTGCATGTAATCTCGGTTGGCCCGTACAGATTGACAAATTCAGCCTGCTCTAAGTGCTCCATCCAGCTTTTCAGATGCTTTTTCGGCATGACCTCTCCGCTGAATAGAACTCTTTTTACAGTATCGGGTGTCCTGTAATCAAGACCGTGAAAGCTGCTGATCAGGCAAAGTGCTGATACTGCCCATATCATTGTTGTTACTTTTTTCTCGCAAAGTTCGTCCATCAAGCGCGCCGGTGACGAAAACAGCTCCATAGGCAAAATTACAAGCGTTGCACCGGTTTTTATTGCACTGTAAATATCCTTTACGGAAACATCAAAATCAAATGGTGCCTGATTTGCAATCACATCGCTTTGATCAATCCCAAACAGACCGGTAAATACATCTATAAAATCAACGACCGACCGATGACTTACGGCTACTCCCTTTGGAATACCTGTCGATCCCGACGTAAAATTTGCATACAGCGGGTCTGTGTCGATCATCTGCTCTCTTATATTGAAAAGTGTGTCTGAATCTTCACTGCCTTGCAAAAGTGCTTTGATGTTTGCTGCTTTCCCCGGCAAAAGTTCCTCGGCCTGTGACATGTGCGTTTCGTCTGTCACGATCAACTCTGGATCCAGTACATCAATGATCTGCCTTTGTCTCACAGACGGAAATGCCGGATTGATCATTACATAAAATCCTCCTGCATAGACAATTCCCAAAAAAGCCTCCAACGCTTCGATTCCTTTTTCCATCAATACCGGAACGGGTTTCCCGATAAGATGGAAGCCTGCCAGACCACTTCCAACGCATCTGGCATTTTTATAGAGTTCACGATATGTCCGACTGTCTTCGCCATACAAAATGGCTGTTTTTTGTGGAAAATCGGATGCATTTTTCTCCAGATATTCCAGTACATTTTTCGTCATATTCCTGCTTTCCGGCTCGCCGCGAGCCTGTATTCTATCAGTTTCAATTATAACTTTTTTCAATTTTGCGTCAACTATCATTACTTCGAATTAAGTTTTCGTAAGGTTTTTTTAATAATCCGTAAGATTTTTTTAACAAATTAATAATTATTTAATACGAATCCTACTATTTTTCGTTTTCATATTGTTGAAATTGTGTTAAACTAATGGTATGATGTTGGGGTCAAAAGGCATTTTGACCCCTTTGATACCAGATTGCTACGTGCT